>JAWXUN010000025.1:0-12909 GCA_044426425.1 Clostridia bacterium
TGAGTTGTAATAAATCAAAGCATCTTTAAATTCATCTTGTAAATATGCTAATTGAATTTCGCCATCTTCTACATAAGTATAGTCATCAGCATTGTAGTAAACAAATGAGTTAGCAAGGAATTCAAATGGGTCAGTTTTCCAACCTGTTGGTGAACCAGCAAGTGGAACTTCGTCAGCAACGCCGTTTCCATTAGGGTCGCCATCTCTCATTGCAACAAGCATATCATAGAACTCGTCTGTTGTTGTTGGAATTTCAAGACCAAGTGTGTCAAGCCAAGGCTCATAAACCCACATTCTTGTTGTGTATGTTGTATGTCCACCACCGTTACCATTTGCAACCGAATAAACAGCTCCGTTTGGCATCGTTAGTGAATCCCAGTGAACTTCTGTGTTATAGCCTTTTTCAATCATACCATCAATATACGCCTGATAATAATAAGAATCTGTTTCAACATAATCACTGATATCTACCAAATATCCTTGTGTACCATAAGAATATTGAGTTGCAGAATCCCATTGTGTACCAAAAATAATATCTTCATAAGAATTACTTTGGAATAATAAGTTTAGTTTAGCTGTTTTATCAGCTGAACTTACAATAGTCCATGTGAAGTGTACATTAGCTTGATCTTCGATAAATGCTGTTGCTGCATTCACAGAACTGTCAAACTCTGTGCATTGGTCTAAGTTGTATGATGTAAATATAGACAACTCAACAGGGTCGCCAATAACTATTGGAAACTCGCCAGGTTCGCTAAGTTGAACGTCGCCGTCCATGTTTGTGTCTACTACTTCTTCGCTAGATTCTTCAGAGCTACTCTCAGAATCTGTAGAAGATGCAGAAGAACTCTCGGTTGCTGAACAAGCTGTTAGTGCTGACAGTGAAAACAATCCAGCCATCACAAGACTTGCAAAACGTAATTTTCTGCTCATTTTTTCTTACCTCTTTCTTTTCTATATTCATATACCCCATTTAACCCCAAAAAAGTATATGGCCTGCAAATTTAACCTATTATTATTCCAACAATGTTTATTATTTTTGTGCATATCGGTTAAAATTTATTATATTATAAACCTTTTTTTCCAATAAAGCAAGTGTTAAATTCACCAAATATTCACATTTTTTATAGCAATTATTCACAAAAAGACTTCTTTAAACACACAAAAAACCGCAACAAAGAAAAACAATTCTTCATTGCGGTTTTTATCTATCATTCTGACTTTGTTACAAGTTTATAAAACAATATTACTCTACATTACTCTACTATAATTTCGATAGTTTCAGAACTAATATCGCCTGAAACAGCTTTAACTTTAATCGCACCTTTCTCTTTACCTTGTAAAATCATCATTGCTTTACCTTTGCTTGTTACAACTGTGTCTTTTTGATAAGTTTGGAAGCTTGCAGCCGAACCATTATCAACACCCATGTTAATATAAGCACCGTCAAGAACAAATTTAACCTCTTGGTCTTTTGTTGGTGGCAATTGAATTCCATCTTTATCTCTTAATATAACTTGGATATGTGCAGCACTGTCATAATCTGTTGTAATAACATCTTTATCACTAGAAATTTCGATCGTAGCAAAATCGCCAGCTGTTTTAAGAATATGTTCGTATTCTTTGCCATCTTTTTTAGCAATAGCTTTAACTTCGCCAGCTACAAAAGGAACAATCCATCTTGCAGTTCTGTCTACGCAGTCTTTGATATATATCGTTTCTTTTTCTTCGCCATTAACATACAAAGTAACTTCGTCACAGTTTGAATATACTTCAAGCAAAACATCTTCGTTATCTTTATAGTTCCAGTGACTTTTTATACGAGCTTTGTTAGCTGATTTACTCCAGAGGATACCCTCTTCTTTTTCAACAGCCTTGCCATTCTCGTCTTTTTTAAATATAGATACATCAGCCTCAACAGTTCCAATAAATACTGTTGGCTCTTCTGACCACCATGCTTTTGCAAGGTAATATTTTGGACGCTCGTATCCTGCAAAATCAACTAGTGCACCAAACGAACCACGGCAATCTTGCTTTCTGCTAGCCTCACCCATATAGCTAATGCCAGTCCACATAAACATACCAGCCATATATTCATTTGTTTCTGAATAATATAACTCAAACCATTGTGATTTTGTTTCTGAACCTTGCATTGGTTTGTTTGGATAGTTCTCTTGGCAATAATCATAAACATTACATCTATGGCTATATCCAACAACATCTAGTGCATCTGTATAGCCAATTTCGTGACTAACACTAGGAAGAACGCAGTTAGAAACAACATGACGAGATGTATCTAGCTCTTTTGTCCAATTAGCAAGTTTGTTAGCAGTTTTGCCAATCTCGTATTCATCTTCTGGAGTGTTTATAATTGCATCTCTGATTTCTTCAATAGTTTTTGGTGGTAAATCCATACCCCAGTTTCCGCCATCTTTTTCAAAATAGCCAGAAAGTGTTTCTAGTCTTGGATATACCCACTCAATCTCATTTCCCAAACTCCATTGGAAAATAGACGCATGGTTTCTATCTCTTTTAACAACAACTTGCAAATCTGATTTTGCATATTCTTGGAAGAAATCCGCATAACCTCTTGTTATATGGTCTTTAATTCTATCAAAACAGTTCAATCTCTTATCTTTCGCATAGTCCCACTCATCATAGAACTCTTCTTGAACCAACAGACCAATCTCGTCACAAATATTAAGGAAATCTTCTGAATATGGGTTATGAGCAGTTCTAATTGCGTTGCAACCACCGTCTTTAAGTGTTTGAAGTCTTCTTCTCCAAACATCATTTGGAACAGCAGCACCCACAAGTCCTGCATCGTGGTGCAAGCACGAACCACGGATTTTTCTGTGTTTTCCGTTTAAGAAGAAACCTTTTTGGTTATCATATTCAAATGTTCTAATACCAAATTTGACATCTGCTGCTTCTAATTCTTCGCCATCAACAGAGATTGTAGCAGTAGCTTTGTAGCTATGTGGATTGTCAATATCCCATAACATTGGATTTAAAACTTCAAACTCTGTTTTAAGAACATCGCTTTGATGTGCCATCATATATTTCTCCAGAATTCTCTCAGCAACAATATTTCCATTAGCATCTTCAATTTTGATATTAGTTAAAACACGAACATCTTTGCCGTAATCATTGTTAATTTCAATTTCGCCATTAACAATAGCTTTTTCAGTTGTGATATTTTTAGCTGTGAAATATAGACCCCAAACTGGAATATTCACTTTTGGCAAAATATACATAGCAACTTTTCTATAAATACCAGAGCCTGTGTACCAACGGCTGTCTGCATATCTTGTGTGGTCAACTTTTACATTGATAACATTTTCTTCTCCAACTGGTTTTAAGTTATCAGTGATGTCAACAAGGCATGGTGAATAGCCATAAGGATGGAAAGTGAGCAAAGTTTTGTTGCAATAAATATTTGCACGGTTATAGATACCGTCAAAATTAACTAGAACTTTTTTGCCAAGCATTTCTTCTGTTGTAACAAAGTGTTTTCTATACCAACCAGTACCGCCTAAAAGATAACCAGTACAGCCCTCGCCTTTAACTCTGTCAAAAGGAAACTCAACACTCCAGTCGTGTGGCAACCTTACTGTTCTCCAGTTTGTGTCGTCTTCGTCAAAACGAACTGTTTTTGCATAGCCTTCTGAATTGTTTAACCAAGGGTTCCAATAATTAGACTCTGCAAAATCTTTTGAGTCTACTTCTTCCGCAAGTTTAAATTTCCACTCGCTATTAAAATCAATACCTCTCATTTTTTTATTCCTCTTTTCTTTATTTTTTAAAATTATCATTGAGATAATAAATTCAAATGTTTTTTTCTTAGTTTTCTCATAATAATATAATAAGCTGGCACCAAGAAAGCCACTGCAGCTATCCACGCAATTGGCTCAGAAAGAACCGCCGCAACATAGCCAAAGCTAGAAACAAAGCCAAAAGCTATTACAACTCTTGCGATAAGTTCCATAACACCCGCAAACATTGCAACTCCCGAAAAACCAAGTCCCTGAACTGTATTTCTAAATATATGTAGCATAGCATTAATAATATACGCTCCACTTTCTATCAACAAGAAAATTCTTATGTTTGCAATTACCTCTGTTTCTTCTGGCGAAACGAGGATTAAGGACAAATAATCAGATGTAAAATAGAACAAAACAAAAAGCACAATTGAGTATGCAAATCCCATCAACAGACTTTGTTTCAGCCCCTTGTTTATTCTCTCTATTTTGCCAGCACCAAGATTTTGTCCGGCAAAAGTCGCCATAGAAAGTCCCAGTGTTTCAAGCATATTCATCGCAAATCCATTGAATTTTTCACCAGCCGTAATCGCAGCTACATAAATAGTTCCGAGTGTGTTAATTGCCGCTTGCAAGATAATTATGCCAAGTGCCGTAATCGAGCACTGCAATCCCATTGGCACACCCATGATAATAAGTTTTTTAAAAATTTTAGCATCAAATTGCCAATTTTCTTTGTTTGTCTTTAAAATTTCAAATTTTTTATTTATAAGTATAATGCACAAAACTCCAGCGGTTGTCTGAGAGATAACCGTTGCAAAAGCTGTGCCAAAAACCCCCCAATTAAACACGATTACAAAAAGTAAATCTAGGACTATATTTGAAATAGCCGAGCCAATCAAAAAATATAGCGGTGTCTTGCTGTCGCCCACTGCTCTTAGAACCGACGCCATCAAATTATACAAACAACTTCCGAATATGCCTGCAAAAATCGTAGCGATATACGACTTTGCATAAGGGAACATTTCATCATTTGTGTTCATTAAATATAAAATATCGTCTAAAAACATCAATGTTACCACAGTAAAAATCAATGATATAACCGCACCTAGATATATAGAATGAGTATAATACTTTTTTAAATCGCTATAATTTTTTGCACCATAACTCTGGGCAATCGGAATTGCAAAACCTGTGCAAGTTCCAACTACAAAGCCCAAAATAAAATAGTTTAGTGCTCCAGTTGAACCAACACCAGCCAATGCCTCTAGCCCTATAAATTGACCAACAATGACAGTATCCACAATACTGTAAAACTGCTGAAGTAAATTTCCTAATAAAATTGGCACAGCAAATCCAATAATAACTTTGTATGGTTTACCTACTGTTAAATCCCTTGTCATTGTCACTCCATAATTTTATATACAGAGAACTAAAAAACGTCCCCTGTATATTATTTTTTTAAACTACTGTAATTTCAATTGTGTCCGACACTACGTCGCCAACTTGTGCTTTAACTGTGATTTTGCCTTTTTCTTTACCTTGCAAAATCATCATAGCTCTACCCTTGCTTGTTACAAGTGTGTCAGCTTGATATGTTTGCATACTTTTTGCAGAACCATTGTCTACACCCATGTTTATATATGCACCGTCAAGAATAAACTTAACTTCTTTATCGTCTTTTGGTAAACGTACACCGTTTGCATCTTGCAAAACAACATGAACGTGAGAAACACAGTCATAATCTGTTGTAATAGTATCTTTATCACAGGAAATATCAATTTTAGCAAATTCGCCAGCTGTTTTGATAATATGAACATATTCTTCGCCGTCTTTTTTAGCTATAACTTTAATTTCACCAGCAACAAAAGGAACAATCCATCTTGGAGCTTTATCAACCCAATCTTCAACAAGTCTTGTTGCTTCAGCTTTTCCATTTATATATAGTGTAGCTTCGTCACAGTTTGTGTATGCTTCAATCAAAATCTCATCGCCGTCAGCATAGTTCCAGCATTCCCTAAGTTTTCCGCCACGTTGTTGATATGCTTTTTTATGCCAAATGCTTCCCTCAACTTTTTCTACTGGTGTGCCGTCTTCGCCTTTTTTGAACAGTGACAAATCAGCAATACAAGTTGATGCAAAAACAACTGGTTTGTCTTGCCACCAAGATTTTGCAACATGAAACCCTTCTCTTTTGTATCCAGCAAAGTCAATAAAACTTCCTTCTGAACCACGATGTTTAGTTGCTTTTTTATGAGCCTCACCCATGTAGCTAATGCCAGTCCAAACAAACAAACCGCTGATAAATGGTCTTTGTTGAACCATATAGTGTTGGAACCATTGAGTGCCAGCCTCAGAACCTTGCATAGGTTTTGTAGCATAATTCTCATGATAATAATCGTATTGAGCATATCTATGGCTAAACCCAACAATATCTAGTGCATCTGTATAGCCAGTGTGATAGCTACTTGCTGGGATAACACAGTTTGAAACAACATGACGAGATGTATCTAGTTTTCTAACTGCATCAGCAAGTTTGTTAGCTGTTTTGCCAATGTCGTATTGGTCTTCTGGAACAGCCTTAATCATTTCCATAATTTTTTCTTTGCTAAATGGTGGTTGGTCGTCTAGCCAATCTCCGCCACCTTCCATCTCAAAGTAACCAGATAGAGCTTGCTCTCTTGGATAAACCCACTCAATCTCATTGCCTAAACTCCACTCAAAAATAGATGGATGGTTTCTATCTCTCATCATAACAGCTTCTATATCAGCAACTGCATAATCTTGGAAAAATTCTGCGTGTCCTCTTGTGATATAGTCTTGAACACGGTCAAAGCAGTTGTGTCTTTTATCTTTCGCATAGTCCCACTCATCATAGAACTCTGCTTGAACTAACAATCCCATTTCGTCACAAAGGTCTAAGAAATCTTCTGAATATGGGTTATGAGCAGTTCTAATTGCGTTACAGCCACATTCTTTTAGTGTCAAAAGACGTCTTCTCCAAACATCATCTGGCACAGCAGCACCAACCAAACCACCGTCATGGTGCAAGCAACAACCGTAGATATTTAGATGTCTACCGTTCAAGAAAAATCCTTCTTCAGTATCAAATTCAGAAGTTCTAATACCAATTTTTAGTTTCTCTTCTTGAATTTCTTTTCCATCAACAGCCAATTTTACAGAAACAGTATATTGATGTGGGTCGTCAATATCCCAGAAAATTGGATTAGCAATTTCAAATTGACCTTTCAAAACTTCTTTTTGTCCCGCTAACAAAAATCTCTCAAGTTTTCTATTCTCAACAACATTTCCGTCTTTGTCAGAAATTGAAATATCAGCAAAAACTCTTGCATCAACAGCTTCGTTATTAATAATTGTAATCTCACCGTCAACCACTGCTTTTTCTTTTGTGATAAATGGTGTTGTGAAATACAAACCCCAAACAGGTATATTTATTTGTGGCAATATGTACATAGAAACTTTTCTATAAATACCAGAGCCAGTGTACCAACGGCTGTCCGCATATCTTGTGTGGTCAACTTTTACATTGATAACATTCTCTTCACCTAGTGGTTTTAGATTATCACTTATATCAACAAGGCATGGTGAATATCCAAATGGGTGAAAAGTCATAAATTTTCCATTACAATATATATTTGAACGGTTATAAATACCATCAAAATTTACAAAAACTTTTTTTCCGACCATGTCTTCTGTTGTAACAAAATGTTTTCTATACCAACCTGTACCACCTAAAAGATAGCCCGTGCAACCCTCGCCCTTGATTGGGTCAAATGGAAACTCAACACTCCAGTCGTGTGGCAATCTAACAGTTTTCCAGTCGCTGTCATCTTCTGTGAACTTTACAATTTCAGTATAAATGTCAGCCTTTTCATACCAAGGTTGCCAGTGCTCAAATGGCGACTCCTCTGTTTTGCTAGGCTCATACTCGTTTGCAAGTCTAAATTTCCAATCGTTGTTAAAATCAATACCTCTCATAAAAATCTCCTCATCTCTATAAATTTTTACTATAACATACAACAAAAATCTCATTTTTATTTTTCAACAAATTTTTTCTTGTGTATCATAGCCTTTGGTTCATAGTATAATCTAAATTTTTTTGTTTGACAAGTGGCATTTTTAACAAGATAACATATCATTTATAGTAATTTTAAATAAATTCTTTGTTTTTTATACAATAATTAATTTTAAAAATTGTATAGATTTTACAAAAGCAAAAAATAACTGTTATGATATCTGCTTTTATATATCTTGTTTTAACAATTTATCACGATAAAATAATAGTTGACAATTGCACTTTTTTGTTATACTATTGTTCTTAGCGTATATTATCTAAATATATAATGGAGGAAATTAAATGGCTAGAGATTTAACAATAGGAAAGCCGTATCAAGTTATCCTAAAATTCTGTGGTCCTATTTTATTAGGAAACCTACTGCAACAAATCTATAACATAACCGACACTGTCATCGTAGGACAATTCGTTGGAATTAATGCATTGGCAGGCGTTGGCTCAACAAGTTCACTCACATTTTTGATTTTAGGTTTTGTCATGGGTACATCAACAGGTTTTAGCATTCCGATATCAAGATGTTTTGGTGCAAAAAATTATCAGGGCTTAAAAAAATATTTTACAAACGCTATTTACTTTGCAGTTTTTATAGCGGTTATTTTAACATTTTTAACACTGTTTTTCATGAACGATATCCTCACCATAATGAACACGCAATCGGATGTTTTTTCTTACGCAAAAACATACATTTCAACCATCTTTGCTGGCATGGTTGGAACATTTCTTTACAACTTTTTCGCAGCTTCTCTTCGAGCAATTGGCGACAGCAAAACACCTTTGCTTTTTCTTATGATAACCGCAGTCCTCAACATTATTTTAGACTTAATTTTCGTTTTGGGCTTGGGTCTTGGTGTTTTCGGAACAGGTCTAGCTACAATTATTTCTCAAGCAGTATCAGCTACAATGTGTATTATTTTTATAAACAAAAAAATCACATATCTTCAAACAAAAAAAGAAGATTGGCAGTTTAATATCAAAACAATTGGCGAACTATTCCGAGTTGGTGTTCCTATGGGACTTCAATTTTCAATAGCAGCCATAGGTGCAGTAATATTGCAATCAGCTGTTAACACTCTCGGAACTACATACGTTGCAGCCATAGCAGCAGGCTCACGTATCAGCTATTTTGCTATGAATGCCCTTGACACTCTTGGACTAACAATGGCAACTTTCACTGGTCAAAACATCGGTGCTGGCAAGCTTGACAGGCTAAATCAAGGTGTCAGACACGCACTTCTTATCGGCATAATTTATTCTATATCAATGTTTATACTTCTTTTCTTCTTCGGTAAATATATAATTTTAATTTTTGTAAACGCAAGCGAAACAGAAGTAATTGCAAATACAATGAAATTCTTACTTATCGACAGTAGCGGGTACATTATATGCACATTCCTACACGTTTTCAGAAACACTGTTCAAGGCTCTGGATATTCAGCCGTGGCAATGTTTGCTGGTGTTATGGAAATGATTGCAAGAATTTTTGTAGCAACTGTTTTAATCACCGCATTTGGATATAACGGAGCAATTTTCTCAAACCCAACAGCATGGTTTGCCGCTGTGCTATTCTTAGTTCCAACATATCTTGTAATAATAAAAAAACTAAAGAAAAAACAAGCCGAAAAATTGGCACAAGCATAAATCAAAAACCGAGGTGTTTTCATCTCGGTTTTTCTTTGCAAATTTTTCTTTTCTGTGTTATACTATATCAAAGAGAAACCAAATGAAAATAAAGGAATTTGTTTATGAGAAAATTAACAACAAAAATTCAAAAATTTAATATAGATAAAGACAAAAGAGTTATAGTAATCGGCGATATCCATGCCCATACATCTTATTTAAAAAATTTACTTATAAAAACAAATTTTTCAAACAAGGACGAGCTTTTTTTGATAGGTGATTACATCGAAAGAGGCACTAACAACCTCGAATGTCTTAGATATGTTATGGAGCTTTCAAAAAAGCCAAACATCCACACAATACTCGGAAATAACGACGCTTTTATTTTTACCGCCATAAACGAACCCACCAAATACGATGCTAATATGCTTTTCAATTATATCCAAAACAGGCTCAAATGGTTTGATGCTTGCACAATAACCGATATGTGCAAAGAAATTGGAATTGCTTTGGAAAAAGAGAGCGACGTCGTCCCTGTTTTAACAAAACTCAAAGAAAATTTTAGTGAGGAACAAGACTTTATTTTTTCTTTGCCAACTATTATAGACACTCAAAATTTCACCTTTGTTCACGGCGGACTCACTGATGCAAAACTAGAAAATTGCGAAAGCCAAAACCCATTCAATCTCATGAAAAACGATGAATTTCTCACAAAATCAATTTTCTTTAACAAATTTGTTGTGGTAGGTCACTGGCCAACAATTTTATATAAACAAATTCAGGACTGTTCCCCAATTTTTGATTTTGAGAAAAAAATTCTTTCAATAGACGGAGGTTGTGGCGTAAAAACTTGCGGACAGCTCAACGCTTTGATTATTGAAAACAACCAAAGTGAGAACTTCTCTTTTGTATCTTATGATGAATTAGAGAAATTTATAGCGGATAAAAATCAAGAAGAAAGCCCACAAAACATAAATATTTTATGGGGAAAAAACGAGATAAAAGTTTTAGAAAACAATGGAGATTTATCCTATATCTACCATGTTCAAAGTGAAAGAACTGCCTATATCCCTAGCGATTTAATTTTTAAAGAGGGAAAAATTTATAAAAGTGACGATTTTTCAGATTACAAACTATCAGTTAAGAAAGGTGACGAACTCGCCTTTATAGACTATAAAAAAGGCTTTGGAAAACTCGTCAAAAAAGACAGCACAATCGGGTGGTACAACCCTTAAGCACTTTGTATCAATCAAAACTTTTAACTAACAGAAAGGATTTTTTTATGAAATACAAATACCTACTTTTTGACAACGACATGACACTGATGAACTTTGAAAACGACAAAAACATAGCATTCAAACAAACATTTTTAGCAATGAATTTCAAAGAAGAATACAGCGAAAAACTTCTGAAATCTTATTCCCTTTGCAACCAAAAATGGTGGGATAAACTAGAAAAAAACGAATGTACAAGAGAAGAACTCTTCATTGGCAGATTTAACGATTTTTTCAAAGAAAATAATCTGACTTGTGACGCTGAAAAAATTAACAAAATATACAGACAAAATTTAGGCAAAAACAATTCTCTGTTAGACGGAGCCGAAAAGTTGATAGAAGATTTATCAAAGAACTACAAAATTTTTATCATAACAAACGGCAACACAATAGAACAAAAAAGCCGTTTAAAAAATTCACCAATTTATAAATTTATCGAAAAGATTTTTATATCAGAAGAAATCGGTTTTGCAAAACCAGATAAAAAATTCTTTGAATATATTTTCCAAAATTCCGAAATAGAAAACAAATCAGACTGCATCGTAATCGGCGACTCCCTAAGCTCAGACATCAAAGGTGCAAATAATAGCGAACTAGATTGTATATGGTTCAATCCAAAAGGAACAAGTCAAAGTGATTTAAAAATAAACTACACAGCAAAAAATTATGCTGAAATAAGAGAGATTTTGAAATAATCAAAAAACATTTTCACTCAAAATTTTTCTTCAAATTCTCAAGTGCCTTTTTCTCAATTCGACTTACATAAGACCTGGAAATTTTCAGTTTTTCAGAAACAGCTTTTTGAGTTAGCGGTTTTTTTCCATAAAGACCATACCTCAAAATTACTATCTCTTTTTCTCTTTTGTCTTTCAAATTTTCTAAAAAAACATAGAGTTTTTCGCATTTCATTTTGCTGTCAATTTCGTCAATTATATCGCTACCCGTGCTCATTGTGTCCATAATTGTCAGTGCGTTTCCGTTTTTGTCCATTTCAATCGGTTCGTTAATAGAAACATCTTGTGCAGTTTTTTTGCTCGCTCTAAAATGCATGAGCACCTCATTTTCAACACACCTAGAAGCATAACTAGACAGTTTTATGCCTTTGTTTGGTTTAAAACTATCCACTGCTTTTATCAGTCCGATTGTGCCAATAGAAATCAAATCGTCCTGTTCCCTATCTTGTGTATAATATTTTTTTATAACGTGTGCAACAAGACGCAAATTGTGCTCAATAAGTTTTTTTCTTGCATTAATATCACCATCTTGCATTAGCAAAAGATATTTTTCCTCATCTTTTTTCGACAAAGCCTTTGGAAAAGAGCCCGCACCTGTGACGTGCATAACAAAAAACATAAACGCCGAAAATATTTTACATAAATAATCAAACATAAACAACACCTCCGCAATCTTCAATGCCAATATATATGAAGAACAGAAATATTTTAGCACAAAAAAAGAGGAACTACAAAAAGTAGTTCCTCAAATTTATTTGTATAAGATTAGAAATCCATTGAAAGAGCCTCAATGTTTAGAACTGTTGGAACATCGCTGTTTCCTGTTGAAACAAATTTCTCAGGGATAACAACTTTTTTCTCTCTATCTTCAAAGAATTTAGGAGCAACAGTTGGGAACATTGCATAGCTAAGAACATCGTCTTCTGATTTTGCAATATCAGCACATTCTTTTTTAACGCTTTCAAGTTCTGGTTTTAATAGGTCAGCAGGACGGCAAGTTACAACCTCGTCATCACCGATGCATTTTTTACGAATTTCTTCGTTAACTTCGCCTGGTAATGCTCCATATTCTCCACGAAGTAAGCCTTTTGACTCTTTTGGAACAACTTTGTATCTCTCACCAGTAACGATGTTAAATACAGCTTGTGTACCAACGATTTGGCTTGTTGGAGTAACTAGTGGTGGGTAACCAAAGTCTTCTCTAACTCTTGGAATTTCTCTTAAAACATCATAGTACTTGTCAGAAGCATTAGCTTGTTTAAGTTGAGAAATAAGGTTAGAAAGCATACCACCTGGTACTTGGTATAAAAGAGTGTTTGTATCAACATTAAGAACTTTTGGGTCTAAAGAACCAGTTTCTTTTAGTCTTGTAGCAACATCTCTAAAGTGAGCAGCAACGTCAGAAAGTTTTTCTAGGTCAAGACCTG
>JAWXUN010000275.1:0-2317 GCA_044426425.1 Clostridia bacterium
AAAGGAAATTTATGAATATAAAAAAACGTAATATAACCATTTTCTTGGTTATTTGCTTTATTTTTTCAACAGAGTTAGCAACAACTTACCTTTTATTTAATCATTCCCATATCCACAGCGATTACAGTTCTTCTGATGACTGCGAGATTTGTTATAACGTGCAGCAAGCACTGGCACTAAGCCGAACACTTCTCACTACGGAATTGGCTATAATTACAGTTGTCGCAAGTTTTTTACTTGTAAAAAAACTTGCGATTTTCACTGATATATTTAGATGTTTTAAAAATTTAGTTTCTTTAAAGGTAAAACTTTCTAATTAAAAATAATATTTCTGCAAACAATAAAAACAATAAAATTATAATGGAGAAATATTATGAAAAAATTTACAGCAATTTTAACAGCAATTTTAATGGTAACAGCACTGATGACAGCTTGTTCTAGCACAACACAATCAAGCACTAGCTCGTCACAAACTAGTAGCGAGAGCAGTTCTTCTCAAACTGATTCAGAAGAAAAAATCAAAATCGTTACAACTATCTTTCCAGTATACGACTGGGTTAAGTCTATCTTAGGCGATGAAATAGACAACGTAGAGTTGACAATGTTGCTTGAAACAGGCGTTGATCTTCACAGCTACGAGCCAACAACAACTGATATTGTAACAATCTTAGATTCCGACTTATTCATCTATATCGGTGGCGAGTCTGACACTTGGGTTGCAGATATTATGCAAAACAACGACACAGAAGATATTAACGTGGTTTCTCTTTTTGATATTTTAGGTGACGATGTTAAAGCCGAAGAACTAGTTGATGGCATGGAGCACGAGCACGAAGAAGAAGAAGAAACAGACGAAGAAGAGCACGACCATGACGATGAAGAAGAAACAGACGAAGAAGAGCACGACCATGACGATGAAGAAGAAGAAAGTGACGAACACGTTTGGCTTTCTCTTGTAAATGCAGAAAAAATTTGTTATGCAATCACTGAACTTCTAGGCGAAATCGACTCCGAAAACGCTACTGTTTATACAGAAAACAATGACGCATACGTAGCACAACTAGATGCTTTAAATACACAATTTGAAGAAACAGTTGAAAGCTCAACAGTTAACACATTGCTTTTTGCTGACCGTTTTCCATTCAGATATTTTGTAGATGATTACGACTTAGAATACTTTGCAGCATTCGCTGGTTGCTCTACAGAAACAGAAGCAAGCTTTGATACTATTATTTTCTTGGCTGAAAAAGTTAACGAACTAGACCTTTCTTATGTACTAGTAATCGACGGTTCAGACTGCACAATTGCTGACACAGTTGTTTCTAGCACAACAGATCAAGACCAAGAAATTTTAACTTTAAATTCAATGCAATCAACAACAATACAAGATGTAGAAAATGGTGATACCTATCTTTCTGTAATGGAAGAAAATCTTGTAGTTTTACAACAAGCATTATCATAAGAGGTGTATGATGTCACAATTAATTTGCAAAGACCTGTCACTGGGCTACAATGACAATTTAATCATAAAAGAACTAAGTTTTAGTGTTGAAAAAGGTGATTATCTCTGTATAATCGGTGAAAATGGTGCTGGTAAAACAACCTTGATGAAGGCTATCTTAGGCTTGTTAAAACCAATCTCTGGCAGTATAGTCTGGGGCGATGGACTTCACAAAAACGAGATTGGCTACCTAACACAGCAAAGTGAAATTCAAAAAGAATTTCCTGCATCCGTTACAGAAATTGTGCTCTCGGGCTTTCAAAGTAAATGTGGCATTCGCCCTTTTTATAACAAAAAAGAAAAAGCTGAAGCAAAAGATTTGATGCATAAACTGGGAATAGACGCTCTTTCAAAAAGATGCTACAGAGAACTTTCTGGCGGACAACAACAAAGGGTTCTGCTTGCAAGGGCTCTGTGTGCAACTCAAAAAATCTTGTTTTTGGACGAGCCTGTTTCTGGGCTTGACCCACAAGTCAGCCATGATATGTACGAGCTAATCAAAAGCCTTAATACAATCGAAGGTGTCACTATAATCATGATTTCTCACGATATACGTGCCTCGCTGAAATACTCAAGCCATATTCTCAAAATCGGAAATAATTCTTTCTTTGGTACAAAAGAAGAGTACCTCTCTTCTGATTTATACAGAGCGGAGGTTGACTAAATGGATATAATCAACACACTATTAACTTATCTGCAGTACCCTTTTGTTATGTATGCGGTTATAACAGGCATTTTGATTTCTCTTTGTGCCTCGCTTTTGGGTGTCACACTTGTTTTAAAGCGGCTATCTTACATAGGCGATGGTCTTTCTCA
>JAWXUN010000026.1:0-12783 GCA_044426425.1 Clostridia bacterium
GGGTGAAATGCCTTTCGGCATGAAATTCACTGCGTGAATGAAATTGTCTGCGGACAATGAGGATTTTATTTCATGTTTGGAAAAACATTTCATTATGCTGTAGTATTATTTCATTGCGTAAGCAATTTCATTAAAAGAATGTTATGAAAGTGAATATTGGGTAGAACTTCTTTATAAAACAAATTATATTAACATCGACACTACAAAACAAACAATGAACAAATTAGGTTCAATTAGAAGAATTTTAATTTCATCAATCCAAGCAAAAAAACTAGCTGATAAATCTATATGATTAAATTCTCATAAAATGCTTGACATAATTATTCATCTTGAGTATAATAATATTATAGAGTAGAAATACTCAAAAAGCGGTGAACCCTACCATGAGTGGGAACTGAAAAAGTTAGGGATTAAGCTTATTAGCTTAATCCCCTTTTCTATAAGGAGCGATTATGAAATTTACATTTCACACCGTAAACACAGATTATTGCAATTATTTAAGAAAATCAGACCCACGAGTACCATATACAATGGACAAAAAATCTATCCGCCCTTTTGTAGGAATTGTTTTTACTGTTAATAATCATAACTATTATGCACCACTAACTTCTCCAAAACAAAAACATATAAGTATGAAAAACCAAGTAGATTTTTTGAAAATTAACGATGGCAAATGGGGTGCTATAAATTTCAATAATATGATACCTGTTCCAAGTGAACTACTAAATAAAATTGAACTTCGTCACTATGAAAACGACTCTGTTGAAGAACAACATTATAAAAACCTTTTAGCAAATCAACTTTCATGGTGCAACTCAAATAAAGATAAAATTATAAAACAAGCAGAAAAATTGTACATAATGATTACGAGTAACAAAGCAAGAGAAGCTTTGTTAAATCGTTGTTGTAACTTTAAATTAGATGAAGAAAATTGCTTAAAATATATTAATCAATAGAGAATTTAAGTAGTTTATTGTAAAATAATATTATAATTTTCTTTAAAAAACTATCACCTATTTATATCTACGTTCTTTTTGTATTCTTCTTCTTTGTCGGTTTGGGATTTGTCACTGCGTAAGTAGTTGTAAAGAGGGTTTTCCATCGCCATAACTTGATCAATCGCAAAGCCCTTTAATAGCGGAATTTTAAGCTTGAATTTTATCCACACAAAGGCATATATAGCAAGAGCGACTGTCAAAACACCGAACAAGGCAAAAATACTCATTCTTTGTGCTGTGTCTGTCGAAATATTATACATCATAAAAAATGTAAAAGCTATGCCGATGATTTGTGGCAAAGGGAAAAATTTTGATTTGTATGTACGAGGAGTTTTTGCGAACCTTTTTCTGAATACTATGACATTAAAATGAGCCGTTATGTACACAAGCATATTGAAAAGTGACGAAACCAAAATGAGAAAAGCAACTGCCTCGCCCGTAGAAATTCCAGACGCTTCTATTGCAATAGTCAATCCACCCAAAATAAGAATTGCTGGATATGGAGCATTTCTCTTGTTTTTCTTTTGCAAAAATGCTGGCAAAAGTCCTGTCTTTGACATTCCGCAGGCAATTTCCGAAACACTGCCGATGATTGAGTTTTGTGTGCTGACTGCTGCAAAAATCGCTACCAAAATAATCCAGTATCTGCCAAACTCACCAAGCATATTCACAACATACAAAACGTGTGGCGAGCTTGCATTGCCTAGCTCTGTCCAGTCTGTATAATGACTAAAGCCAATGACCATTAAAACTTGAATAACACACATAATTCCAAGAGCCAAAAACATACTTCTTGGAACATCTTTTTGGGGATTTTTCATATCTTTTCCAAGTGGAACAATAAATTCTGAACCGATAAACAGCCAAAAAGCAATTGCTGACATTGACATTATCTCAGAAAAATCCGTACTCAAAACAGAGTCTTGCACAACGACTTCTGCTGGAGTAAGTTGAAATGCACCGATTATTCCAATTATTAGTAAAGAAGAAACCATAAAAATTGCAATTATCGTTTGAACTTTTGCGGATATATTTACACCCATCAAATTAATTATTATCAAAATCACTGTCAAACCAATGCTGTATACCTCAACAGGAATACCACTGCCAAGCAAATCGTGCATAACAAGCCCAAACATTGCTCCCTCTGCTGGTGCAGCAAAAATATTGCTGATAACATAGCCACCAACCATTGTTATTGTTGTAACCAAAGGTCCCACTCCAACAAGGCTATACTGTGCCATGCCACCTGTCAGATTTGGCATAACTGCGTTTGTTTCTGCAATAGATGAAGCGGCAAACATATTCACAAGACAAACTATTACTATCGGTATGATAAACGCTGTTCCCAGTGCACTTGCCCCATCAGACAAAGAAATAAAGCAACTGGTTGCGATTATCATTCCAACACCAGTCGAAACTGCATTTAGTAAATTCAATTTATTTTTCACTGATTTTCTTCCTTTTCTATCTCAAAATTTTTTATATGTTCTAATTATCACATATTTTTTAATTATTTTCAATTGAACTTTGTGTTGCAATATTTGACGAAAATAGGAATACATCTACCACAAAAGTTCTATATTGCTTGACTAAAAGCTGTTTTTATACTATAATAATAAGAAAAAAGGACAGGTGAACGCATTTGCTCAAAGAAACTGAATGGACAACCATAAATAATATCCTTGTAGATATCTATTCAATTGATGATATAGTTAAATTTACCGAGAAAATTATGCGGATTTTTAAAATGTTAATTCCATACACAAAGGGTTATTTTTTGATGCTTGACGATAACAACAAAATTGATATCGAAAAACAGTGCTTTGTTGATATGGACGAAAATTTGTCGCAAAAATATATAAATGCTTTTTATGACGAAGATTATTTAAAGTTTTTATATGACATATCTGCGGAAACAACTATATACAAAGACACGGATATTCTTGACGAAGAAATTCGCACACAAACAAAGTTTTATACAAAATTTTTAAAACCAACAGACATTCCTTTCGGCTGTGGAATTTTGATAGTCAAAGACAAAAAAGTCACCGCTGTTTTTAACCTTTTTAGAAGTGAAGACTTTGGAGATTTTAGCGACAAAGATATATATATCCTAAATGTTTTTAAAAAACATATTGAAAATATTGTGACAAACTTGCTTAAGACAAGCAAAATAGACTTGCTTTTTAAAGACCGCCTAGAAACAGCTTTGGAAAAATATCAGCTAACACAAAGAGAATCACAGATACTAAATTTGTTAAGCGACGGACTATCTAGCGAAGAAATTGCATCACAACTTATCATAAGCCTATCCACTGTAAAAAAACACACTTACAATTTATACAACAAAACAGGCGTAAAAAACCGTGCTCAACTGATAAATCAATTATACAAATCAAACGATTAAACATAGATGTTTCAGAGGGAAATTTTTCCTTTGAAACATTTTTTTACTTCTATTTTGCGGTTATATAGAACTAAAGGACAGTTTTGAGTCTTAAAGTCTACCATTTAAAAAAATAAAGCAAGCTTTTGGGCAATTGTTTATATCTCAAAAAAATTATATAATATAATCATCAATTACTTAAGCGGAGGATATTATGAAAAATATTTTTACAAAAGAATTTAAACCAGGAGAAAAATGGTCTGGCTTAATCGGAAAAAGCAAGTATATTCATTTCAAAGCACTTGGCAACAACGCAAATGTTTCAGTTTTATTTTACAATATGCTCGACAAATCAGAGAAATACAATATGCCTGACTCTCTAAAAGCACAATACACAGCTCATCTAACAAAGGGCAATATTTTTATGAGTGACAATGGCAGAGTATTGGCAAGCATAGTTGAAGATAGCACAGGCTGGAACGACACAATATGTGGCCACACAAGTCGCAAAATGACAGACGAAAAATATGGCAAAACAACATATCAAACACAGTGCAATGATTATTATAAATGTGGCGAAGAAAACTTTAAGGTAGAATTAGTCAGAAACAACAT
Source organism: Clostridia bacterium (assembly GCA_044426425.1). Classification (GTDB taxonomy): domain Bacteria; phylum Bacillota; class Clostridia; order Oscillospirales; family Acutalibacteraceae; genus SIG603. The sequence continues at coordinate 4,003 of JAWXUN010000026.1, forward strand.
GGGCATGAGAGATTTAGCTCCTTGTGTCAATCTATTTTCAAAAGTTTTTGTAGAAGAAGACGGCTCTATGCACTACGACACAGAGCACTGCAAAAAAGGTGCAACTATCACTCTTAGAACCGAAATGGACATTTTAATTGTCATTTCAAATACACCAAACCCACTTGACCCAAGCGAAGAATATCCATCTGTTCCTGTCACAATGGAGGTTTATGACGCACCAGAAACCGACCTTATGGACGAGTGTGTTAACCACAGACACGAAAATTACAGAGCTTTTGAAAACACTTGGGAATACTATAATCTATTAGGCAGATAAGGAGAATTTGATATGTACGGTTTTATTGAAAAAGACAGTGAATTCGCAATCGAAGATGCAATATATAACGAAGTTTTGGACGCAGGTCTTGGCTGGATGCACGAGCTAAAAGAGGGACAAACTTTTAGAATTTTAGACTTAGAGGGAAACCAAGCGGCAGACACAACTTTTTATGATTTAAAAAATCCAGAAGACCATTACAGTGCCGTTGCAACAATCGTTGCACAAAAAAACATCTATCTAACAACTGGCAGTGTTTTAAAATCTGAACAAGGCAATGACATGGCAGTTATCACAGCCGACAAAACTGGACGACACGACACAATCGGCGGTGCTTGTTCATCTCAAAGCAACACTGTTAGATATTCAAGAGATAAAATTTTTATGCACAATTGCCGTGACAGCTTTATGCTACAACTCGCAGACTGCGACTTGGGAATAGAAAAAAGAGATTTAGCACCAAACATAAACTTTTTTATGAATGTTCCAGTTACAAAAGAGGGCGGACTTAAATTTGACGATGGTGTTTCTGCACCAGAAAAATATGTAGAGATGAAAGCAATGCGTGACCTTATGGTATTAATCAGCAATTGCCCACAGCTCAACAATCCATGCAACGCATATAATCCAACTACAGTTAGACTTTTAATTTGGGATTAAAGAGAGAATAAACGAGAAAGGTTAGTCAAGGGTGACGAAACTTGCTGTCTTTATAGCATTTTGTACGGCAACCATGACAGGGTCATAAAAAAATGTTTGATAAAATATTAATAGCAAACAGAGCTTCAATTGCAACAAGAATTGAAAGAACTCTTGCGAAAATGGGAGTAAAAAGTGTAGCTGTTTATTCAAAGGCGGACAAAGACAGCTTGCACGTAGAAAATGCCGACGAGGCGGTTTACCTTGGCGAGGGCAGTGCAAAAGAAACATACCTAGATGTTAAAAAAATCATAGATGCAGCACTCAAAACAGGTGCACAGGCTATTCACCCAGGCTATGGTTTTTTGAGTGAAAACACATATTTTGCAAGTGAATGCGAAAAAAACGGAATTGTTTTTATAGGCCCAAAAGTAAGACAAATAGAAGAATTTGGTCTAAAACATTTGGCTAGAGATTTGGCTGTAAAAGCAAATGTTCCTCTTCTTTCTGGAACAGGTCTTTTGTCCGACTTGAGCGAAACACTTGAAAAAGCAAAAGAAATTGGCTATCCTGTTATGCTAAAAAGCACAGCTGGTGGCGGTGGAATTGGCATAAGAATATGCGAAAACGAAGAAGAACTATCTGGTTGTTACGAAAATGTTAAACATTTAGCACAAATAAACTTTAATGACGGCGGAGTTTTTCTCGAAAAATATATCAGACGTGCAAGACATATAGAGGTTCAAATTTTTGGAAACGAATATGGCGAAGTTTGTGCGATTGGCGAGCGTGACTGCTCTGTTCAAAGAAGAAATCAAAAAGTTGTCGAAGAGTCACCTGCACCAAAACTCTCTGAAGAAGTTAGACAAAAAATGTATTCAGCTGCTGAAAGTCTTGCGAGTACTTCTAGTTATAGAAGTGCTGGTACAGTAGAATTTTTGTATGATGATGAAAGCGAAAAATTTTATTTTCTTGAGGTTAACACAAGACTACAAGTAGAGCACGGCATAACAGAAGAAGTTATGGGGCTTGACTTGGTCGAGTGGATGGTTAAAGAAGCTTGCGGAGAGCTTAAAAACCTAAAATCTCAAATTAAAAAATCAAGTGGTCATTCCATAGAAGTGCGTGTTTATGCAGAAGATTGTCTGAACAATTTCCGCCCAAGCACAGGCTCAATAGACGAAGTATTTTTCTCTGAAAAAGCAAGAGTCGAAACATTTATTCGCAAAAAGCTAGAAATATCTGCTTTGTATGACCCAATGCTTGCAAAAGTTATTGTTCATGCTGACACAAGAGAAGAAGCTGTTGCAAAGATGAGTGAAGTATTAGAAAACTCAAAAATCTACGGCTTAACTTCTAATATGCAATATTTAAAATCGCTAATCAACACACAAGCATACCAAAACGCAGAGCTTTTCACAAAAATGCTTGAGGACTTTTCTCCAAAAGAAAACGCACTAGAAGTTTTGGACGGCGGTGTGCAATCCACTGTTCAAGATGCAAAAGGCTTTATCGGTTATTGGACTATCGGTGTGCCTCCTTGTGGTGCAATGGATGCTTATAGTTTTAGAATTGGCAACAAACTGCTTGGCAACAAAGACGATGTTGCGGGAATAGAAATGACTCTTCGTGGTGGTTCTTATAAATTTAGAACAAAGACAAGTTTTTGTCTGACAGGTGCAGATATGACTGCAACACTAGACGGAGAAAGCATTGAAATGTACCGTGTTATCCATGCCGAGGCAGGTCAAATTCTTAAACTCGGAATGTGCCAAAAAGGCATGAGAACTTATCTTAACATAAAAGGCGGAATAGATGTTCCAAAATTCATGGGCAGTTATGCAACTTTTATCGACGGAAAATTTGGCGGTCACGGTGGCAGAACTCTCAGAACTGGTGATGTTCTCAAGCTAAATAACAAATGCTACACACATTCAATCGACTCCTTCCCTATCGACTATGCTCCAAAAATGACTAACTCTTGGACTATTGCTGTGCTCCCAGGCCCTCAACCAACAAGCGAATATTTGCAAGAGGAATACTTGGAAACACTGACAAATACAGAATATACAGTCAACTTTAACAGTGCAAGAACAGGCGTAAGACTCAATGGCCCTATCCCACAATGGGTGAGAGAAGACGGTGGCGAAGCTGGACTTCACCCATCTAACATTCACGACAATGCTTATGCAATTGGAACACTAGACTTGACAGGCGACCAATCTATTTTGTTAGGACCAGATGGCCCAAGCCTTGGCGGTTTTGTCTGCCCAGTAACAACAGCAAAGGGCGAACTTTGGAAACTTGGTCAACTTCACCCAGGCGACAAAGTACATTTCAGACTCTTAACACTAGAGCAAGCCGAAATAATCAGAAAAGATGTTGAATGTAACATCAATTTTGATTATAAAATTGTCAAAATGCCAGAAGCACAAAAAATTGATGCGACTTATGCGATTTTGGCAAAAGGTGCCGAGGACAACACAGAATATATGATAAGACTCGATGGTGAAGAAAATATTCTTATCGAATACGGTCCAATGGAACTTAACATAGAAATTCGTTTTAGAGTACACGTTTTGATGCAAGAAATTGAAAAAGCAAACTTGCCAATCATAGATATGACACCTGGAATAAGGTCTTTGCAAATACATTTTGATTTATCAAAAATTAGCACAATGGAAATGCTACAAAAAATCTTGGAGATTAACTGCAAGTTGCCAGCACTCGAGGACATCACAGTGCCATCAAGAATTGTAAAACTTCCACTTTCTTGGGACGACCCACAAACTCAACTTGCTGCACAAAGATATCAACAAACAACACGCCCAGACGCACCTTGGTGCCCAAGCAACCCAGAATTTATCAGAAGAATTAATGGACTAGACACAATCGAAGAAGTTCAGAACATTGTTTTTGAGGCTAATTATTTGGTTCTTGGTCTTGGCGATGTATACCTCGGTGCACCTGTTGCAACTCCAGTTGACCCAAGGCACAGAATGGTAACAACAAAATACAACCCAGCTCGTCCATGGACACCAGAAAACGCTGTTGGTATCGGCGGTGCTTATCTTTGTGTTTATGGAATGGAAGGCCCTGGCGGTTATCAATTTGTTGGCAGAACTGTTCAAATGTGGAACTTGCTTAGAGAAACAAAATTCTTTACAAAAGGAAAACCTTGGCTACTCAATTTCTTTGACCAACTAAAATTCTACCCTTGCACAGCAGAAGAAATTCTTAAATATCGAGAAGATTTTTTAAGAGGTGATTTTGAAATTGAAATAGAAGAAACATCGTTCAACTTAGGCGAATACAAAAAATATCTCGAAAGTATCAAAGAAAGTGCCGAAAAATTTAAGGCTCACCAAGAAAAATCTTTTGAATCAGAGAGAACTCGTTGGAAAGAGCAAGGGCTAGACAAATTTGTTTCTGACACAGAAGAAGCACCAGCAGAGCAAGAAGTTATCCCAGATGGTTGCGAGGCTATCCGTGCAACAATCGCTGGCAGTGTTTGGAAACTTTTGGTTCAAGAAGGCGACAAAGTGACAAAAGGTCAAGAAATTGCTGTTTTAGAAAGCATGAAAATGGAATTTCCGATAGAAAGCGAATTTGACGGAATTATCGAAACAGTCTGCACAAAACCAAGTGCACAAGTTGATGCAGGACAAATGCTTGTTTCTGTTAAAATATGAGGTGTGAAATGAAATTTTTTCCTAAAAAATTAAATTTAACATGGCTTAATTCTGCCTACAAAAACGGCGATTTAAGTCCGCAAGAACTGCTAGAAGAAATTATCAGACGAGCAGAAGAAACAGCCGAAAAAAATATATGGATAGTTCCACCATCAAAAGAGCTTGTCCAAAAATACATAGATAATTTGCCAAAAGACAGAGAGAACTACCCTTTGTGGGGAATTCCATTTGCAATAAAAGACAACATAGACTTGGCAGATGTTCCAACAACTGCCGCTTGCAAAGAATTTACTTACACTCCAAAAAAATCTGCTTTTGTTGTTCAAAATCTGATTGATGCAGGTGCTATTCCTGTTGGCAAAACCAACTTAGACCAGTTTGCAACTGGTTTGGTTGGCACAAGAAGTCCTTATGGAGAAGTTCACAATTCACACAATCCAGATTTAATCAGCGGTGGTTCAAGTTCTGGTTCATCTGTTAGCGTTGCTCTTGGCATGGCAACATTTTCTCTTGGCACAGACACTGCTGGTTCTGGCAGAGTTCCTGCAATGCTCAATACTCTTGTCGGTTTCAAGCCACCACTTGGCTCTTGGTCAACTGCTGGCGTTGTGCCTGCCTGTGCAAGTCTTGATTGCGTAACTGTTTTTGCAAACAGCCTAGGCGATGCAAAAATTGTTGATAGTCAAGCAAGAGGATTTGACAAGGACTGTATTTGGTCAAAAGAATACGAAATTAAAGGCGAAAAATCTGCGAAGACTATTTTCTTGCCAAAAACAGAACCTCGTTTTTATGGTGATTATGCAGATATTTGCCGAAAAAAATGGCAAAACGCTGTAAAAAGAATTGAAAAACTGCCAATAAATATCGAATATATAGATTATAAAATGTTTTCTGACGCTGCCCTTATCCTATACGAGGGTGCTTATGTTGCTGAACGCTGGGAGGACTTGAAGTCTTTTATAGAAAATAGCGAGGGAAAAACTTTTCCTGTAACAGAAAAAATCTTGCGTTCTGGTGACAAAGCCGAGAACACCGCAGCAAAATTATTCGGAAATCTTCACGAACTACAAATGTATAGACACAAGGCGAAAATGCTGTTAAAAGATGCTGTCATGGTTATGCCAACTGCTGGCGGAACTTTTTCACGAGCACAAGTGCGTGAGAACCCAATTGAAACAAACAGCTTGATGGGGCTATACACAAATCACTGCAATTTGCTCGATATGTTCGCTGTGGCAATCCCAGAAAATACAAAGGACACAAATATTCCTTTTGGCATAACTGTTTTTAGTCTTTCGGACTCAGAAAACCTTGTGCTTGATATGTGCGAAAAATTTCTTGAGTCAGAGAGTCTAAAAATCTGTGTTTGTGGTATCCACAAAAAAGGTCGTGCTCTCGAAAGTCAATTGACAGAACTTGGTGCAGAATTTTCGGAACATACAACAACCGCAAAAGAATACAAGCTATACGAGTTAGACACAAAACCGCTCAAGCCTGGACTTGTCAGAGTTTTAGATGGTGGCGAATGCATAGAAGTAGATGTGTATTCTCTGCCAAAAACAAAACTTGCGAGCTTTATGGAAAATGTAAGTTCACCACTGAATATCGGCGATGTAAAACTCATAAACGGTGAGTATATCAAAGGTTTTTTGTGCGAAAATTATATAATCGAAACAGCAAAAGACATTACTGATAAAAAAAGTTTCTAAAAAAATATCCGCTACATTTTAAAATGTAGCGGATTATTTTATAAAATTTTACACTTGGTTTTCTGACAACCAATCTTTGAGTGTATCAACGATTGATTTAATTGAGCCGTTTTCAAGTGGAGATTTAAAACCTGTTGTTTTAATGCTATCTACAAATGTGTAAAAACCGCCTAAATCAACAAATTCCAAATATTTTTTATATGCTAAATCTTTGTCTTTCAAAAACTCTGCAAAGAATTGCAACGCCATTGTTTGAGCCATGCAATAATCAATATAATAGAATGGATATAGGTATATGTGGAGTTGTCTTTGCCAACCTGCGTATCTGCCATAGAACGGAAGATTATCGTAATCTATGCCTGGGCGATACATATTGTCAAGTTTTTTCCATGCCTCATTTCTTTCTTCTGCTGTCATATCTGGATTTGCGTATACCATTTCTTGGAAGTGGTCAACCGAACAGCCATAAGGAATGAAGATGAGAGAGTCCTCTGCGTGAGCCAATTTATATTTTGCTGTTTGCTCTTTAAAGAAAAGTTCGTGCCAAGGAGTTGTCAAAAATTCCATTGCCATTGAGTGTGTTTCTGCAATTTCCATTGACTCTAGCGATGCAGTTCCAAAATTTTTGAGTTCGTTATTATTCAAATTTCTGTATGCATTAAAAGCGTGGCCAGCCTCGTGAGTTAAAACATCAACATCACCACTTGTGCCGTTAAAATTAGAGAAAATAAAAGGAACATTATATTCTGAGAAAGATGTGCAGTAGCCACCTGGTGCTTTGCCATCTTTAGAAAGAACATCAAAAAGCTCGTTATCATAAAGAGCAGTTACAAACTCTTTTGTTTCTGGCATCATTTCTTCATACATTTTTCTGCCAGCCGCTAAGATTTCGTCACTTGTGCCTTGTGGAGTTGGCGAACCATCTTTAAAGCTAAGAGGCATATCATAAAAAGTTAAGTTTTCTAGTCCAATTCTTTTTGCTTGATTTTCACGGATTTCTGCTACAACTGGGACGATTTCAGCGATAACTTGACTTCTGAAATTCTCAACATCTGCTGGAGAATAACAGTTTCTTGTTCTTCTGATATAGCCTAGTTCAACAAAGTTTTTGTACCCCATTTTGTGAGCTTGAGCAGTTCTATTTTTAACTAATTTGTCAAAAAGTTCGTCAAATTTTTCTTGGTTATCGTCAAAAAATTTACCCTCGGCAACAAAAGCCGCTTTTCTAACTTCTCTGTCTGTACTCTCTTTGTATGGTGTGAGCATAGGAAGTGGCAAAGTTTTGCCGTCAAATTCAGCTGTTGCACTTGCATATAGTGCTTGATATTCGCTAGTTAGTGCATTTTCTTCTTGCATTAATTCTACAATTTCTGGCGAGAACGATTTTAGTTCTAATTCAGCATTTAAAAATGCTACTTCGCCAATTTTTGATACAAGAAAATCTTTAAATTCAGAAGCTACCAAAACTTTTGTAAACTCAATAGTTTTCTCTTGAATAAGTGGAGAAACCTCGTCATAAAAATCTTTCTCTTTGCTATAAAACTCGTCCTTTGTGTTAATTGTATATCGAACGTGCGATACTGAGCCCATTGTTGAGAATTTTGAAATTAACTTATCGTATTCTTTTAGAACCTCGTATTGCTCTTCGCCTGATTTGGCAGATTTAAAATCGTTGATAAGCTCTGCGATATTAGCAAAACTTCGTCAAGATTTGGTCTTTCGTATTTCATTTCTGAAAATTTCATAAAAAATTCCTCCTATATAATAGTTATTGTTCCCATTATACTATTAAATCATTATAAATGCAAGAGAAGAATTCTTAGATACAAAAAAGGGCAAAGCAAAAAATGCCTTGCCCTAAATTTTTTTATTTTGTCCACTTTGCAATTTCTTCGTCTGTTCCCAAAACAAAATGAGAACCGTCAATCAAATGCTCTGTGCCAAGGTTGTAGTCTATGCCACTCTCCGCATAATCATAAGTCAATGATTTACGAGATTTTTCCACTCTTGGGTTTGGAACTGGGATAGCACTGAGAAGTGATTTTGTGTATGGATGAACTGGGTTAGCAAAAATTTCTTCTGTTGTTCCAGTTTCAACAAGATGTCCTAAGTGAAGAACACCGATGTCATCTGAAATATATTTTACCATAGAAAGGTCATGTGCGATAAACAAGAATGCTGTGTTAAAATCTTTTTGAATTTTTTTCATAAGGTTAACAACTTGTGCTTGAATAGAAACGTCCAAAGCCGAAATTGCTTCGTCAGCAATAATCAAATCTGGGTTCATAACAAGTGCTCTTGCTATACCGATACGTTGTCTTTGACCACCTGAAAATTGGTGAGGATAACGGATTGCGTGTTCTCTGGAAAGACCGACAAGCTCCAAAATCTCATAGACTTTTTCGTCTCTCTCTTCTTTCGT
>JAWXUN010000276.1:0-2312 GCA_044426425.1 Clostridia bacterium
CCATTGTGCCTATCCAGAGATTTCCGTATTGATCACATTTTCCGTCGTTAAATCGAAAATTCTCTGGCAGTGGAATTTTGCATATCAAATCTCTTGTGCCTGTTTCCAAATTATACTTAAATATTTTGTCCTTAACACAGGCGATTAAATCGTTATTTTCGTCTAGCACAATAGCAGAAACATAATTTTTGGTATTGATACAAGAGATAGAGTCATTGTTAAGTGTGCTTGCATAAAGTATGCTTGAGTAAATTTTGAAACCGTGAATATCCAAAAAATGCACCATGTTTCTCTTGCTATCCCAAATGCAACCCTCGCCCAGTTCTAGTCCCCTAAATATCAAATCAATTTTTCTTTTCATAATATTGCAACTTACATCACTCATAATTTTCAAATTGAGAATTATATAATTCAGCGTAAAAACCATTTTCTGCCAACAACTCGTTATGAGTTCCTTTTTCGATAACATCTCCATCTTTCATAACAAGAATTAAGTCTGCATTTTTAATTGTTGATAATCTGTGAGCTATAACAAAAGAGGTTCTGTTTTTCATCAGTTCGTCCATAGCACGTTGGATTTGTTGTTCTGTTCTTGTGTCTATTGAAGATGTTGCTTCGTCTAAAATAATCATAGATTTATCAGCAATCATTGCCCTTGCAATTGTGATTTGTTGTTTTTGTCCTTGAGAAAGTTGTAGGTTGTCATTTAGAATTGTGTCGTATCCATGTTGGAGAGTTTTCACAAAATGGTGCAAGCCAACCGCTGTACACGCTTTGTCTAATTCTTCTTTTGATACATCTACATTAGTATAAACTAAATTTTCTCTCAAAGTTCCTTCAAAAAGCCAAGTGTCCTGTAACACCATACTAAATTTTGTATGAACATCTTCCCTCTTCATATCATTGATTGAAACACCGTCTATTAATATATCGCCAGAATTAATATCATAAAAACGCATCAACAGATTTACCATAGTTGTTTTACCAGCACCAGTAGGACCTACTATTGCAATTTTTTGACCAGACTTTACACTTGCACTAAAATCTTTGATGATAATTTTGTCTTCATCATATCCAAAACGTACATTTTTAAATTCTATATTTCCACGAACATCTTCTAGCTCCATTGTTTTTTCAGTTTCATCAGACATTTCTTTTTCTTCTAAAAATTCAAACACACGCTCTGATGCAGCCGTGCCAGATTGCAAGCTTTGCATACCTTGGGCGATTTGTCCGAGTGGTTGAGTGAACAATCTAATATACACCATAAAAGCCACTATAACACCAAAACTAATAACATTGTTTAGTGCGAGCAATGCACCTACGATACAAACACAAACATAGCCAAAGTTTCCGATAAAAGTCATAACAGGCATCATAAGTCCTGAAAGTGCTTGAGCTTTAAATGCAGAATTTTTTAAGTTTTGGTTTGCTTCGTTAAAAACTGCAATAGATTTTTCTTCGCAGTTATACGCTTTTACCACAGTATGCCCAGAATACATTTCTTCTATATGCCCATTTATTGCACCAAGGTTTTTTTGTTGTGAACTAAAGAATTTTTGAGAAGTTCCCATAACTACAAACATAAACACAAAACCTAAAACAGTTGATAGTATAGCAGTGATTGTGAGCACAATATTTGTTAGCGACATCATAATAACTGAACCAACTAAAAGTGTTATGGCAGAAACTAAAGTTCCTAAAGATTGTGACATAGTTTGACCGACGGTGTCAACATCATTTGTAACTCTTGAGAGCACGTCGCCTTTTGAGTGTTTTGAAAAATATCCCATTGGAAGAACATCAATTTTTTTAACAATTTGAGTTCTTAATCTCTTAGCTGTTTTTTGTACAGAAGATGCCATCATAACGCCTTGCAAAATAGATAATACATAACTTATGGCATATACAATAGCTAAAAACAAGCCTATGCTAAATATGCTGTCCATGTTTATTCCGTCGCCAGAGCCATTGAAACTAGCCTCTATTCCAGCACTTATTTCGTCAGTTAACAATGATAAGTTATTCGGTCCTACTAGGGTTAAAATTGAACCTAGCATAGCAAAAACAGTAGCTATTAACATGAATTTTCTTTGGTTTTTTGCAAAATTCAGTAGCTTTTTTATCGAGCTTTTAAAGTCTTTGGCTTTTTCGCCACCCATGCCCGAACCTGGGCCTCGCATTTGTCTTGGGTTTGATGATTCTTGTTTAGGCATTTTGTAATTCCTCCTCTGATAATTGTGAAAGAGCAATTTGATAATAAGTTTCGCAATTTTTGAGCAATTCTTTATGCTTACCCATGCCCACGATTT
>JAWXUN010000277.1:0-2310 GCA_044426425.1 Clostridia bacterium
ACACAGCTATACCCAAATGCAATTAATAACAGATATCAAACGGCGATAACTGCGGACATGGAAGGTTATCAAATGCTTGAGGCTGTTGGCAAAAAAAGGGGTATGCTAATCTCTGGTGGAGAGATTAACACAGAACGTGCAGCGATTAATATTTTAGATGAATACAGAGCTGGAAAACTTGGTAGAATTACATTGGAGAACACTTATGAACGCTGAAACACTAAACTATGAATACGAGCAAAATGCAATGGAAAAAGGTTATAAACTTGTTTGTGGAATAGACGAGGCAGGCAGAGGGCCACTTGCTGGTGCAGTGTGGGCTGCCGCTGTTGTCTTGCCAATTGGCTTGCACATTGAGGGACTTAATGACTCGAAAAAACTGACAGAAAAGAAAAGAGAAAAACTTTTTGACATTATAAAAAAAGAAGCGATAGCTTATCATATTGAAAAAGTGGATGCAGAGGTGATTGATGAAATCAACATTTTGCAAGCCACTTTTCTTGCTATGAAAGTAGCTTGCGAGGGTATTGACTGCGACTATGCACTGGTTGACGGCAACAGAATGCCAAAGCTTGAGATTGACGGCGAAACAATTGTAAAAGGCGACTCAAAAAGTCCATCAATTGCAGCGGCATCTATCTTGGCAAAGGTTAGTCGTGACAGAGAAATGCTTGCTTATAGCGAGGTTTATCCAGAATATAATTTTGAAAAACACAAGGGATATGGCACAAAATTGCATTATCAAAAGTTAGATGAATTTGGTGCATCACCAATACATCGCAAGACTTTTTTGAAGAAATATTATGCTCAAAAAGGATAATTCGACTGGTGCGATAGGCGAAAAATTTGCAGTTAAGTACCTAAAAAAGAAAAAATATAAAATAATCGAAACAAATTTTAGGGCGAAAATGGGTGAAATTGACATAGTTGCGAGCAAGGACAAATATATTGTATTTGTAGAGGTGAAAACAAGAGATGAAAACTCTTGGTTCGCTCCTGTTTATGCCGTGACAGCGTCCAAAAGACAAAAAATAGTCAAAACGGCACAATTGTATTTGATGAGAAAAAAGACAGATTTACAGCCACGTTTTGATGTTTGCACAGTTGTAACAAAAGAGAAAAAACCTATTTTGATAGAACATATAGAAAATGCTTTTTGAATTGCTATAGCAGCTTGATTATTATTAGGCTTATAAATAAGTGAGCAGAAATTTTGTCAGAAGTTTTAAAAACCACAGCTAATACTTTCGTATTAGTGAGGATTTTTAGAGCTTTTGGCAGGATCTTAGTTAAGGGCTAATAATATTCATGTTGCTATATAGGAGGTATGTTATGAGATTTTTTGATTTGCATTGCGACACTCTTGGAAAGTGCCTTAGGCACAAAAGAGGTTTTTCGGATAATGGATTTCACGTAGATTTAAACAAAGCTAAGTATATAGATACATACATTCAGTGCACGGCTGCTTTTATTCCTGATAGGCTCGGTGCAAATGAGTCTAAACAGTATTGCGAAAATATGCTTGCACTTTTGGAAAATGAAAATGTTATAAAAAATTTGCAGGATTTGAAAAAAGCCGAAAAAGCTCAATTTTTCTTGCCAACTATTGAGAATTGTTCTGCTTTGGCTGGCGATATTTCTAATATAGAAATGTTAAAAAAGAATTTTGTTAAAATTGCAACTCTCACATGGAATGGCGACAACGAGCTTGGCTCTGGTGTTGGTGGAACTGATTTGGGTTTGAGCGATTTTGGAAAAGATGTTCTTGAAAAATTTTGTGAAAACAAAATTGTGCCAGATATCTCCCATGCAAGCGAGAAATTGTTTTGGGAAGTTTGTGATTATACAGAGCAAAAAATTGTTGCAACTCATTCTTGTGCAAAAAAAATATGTTCGCACAAGAGGAATTTGAGCGATGAACAAATAAAAGAAATTATCAAAAGAAAAGGACTTGTCGGCATAAATTTTTACAAAAATTTTCTTAATAATAACCCAGAAAACGCTTGTATCGACGATATAGTTGAGCATTGCGAATATATGCTTGCAATGGGGGCAGAAGATGTCCTTGCAATTGGCAGTGATTTTGACGGTTGCGACTTGCCAAGAGATGTTCTGGGCATTGAGAGTGTTGGCGAGATATACGAGAGATTTTTAAAGTTAAAGTACAACGAAACACTCCTTGACAAAATTTTCTTTAAAAATGCCTATGATTTTATCACGGTATTATATTAAAAAAATTGAGAAAAGCTTTGACAGTTTAAAGTAATTGTTGTATAATTAAATGGATATAAAAAAAGGAGGCTATACTCT
>JAWXUN010000278.1:0-2298 GCA_044426425.1 Clostridia bacterium
CCTCTTTTGCCTTTTCTATATTAACAGTTTCTACGCCACTATCAACGAAAAAAGCATTTTTTTGCGTATCTGGACCTGCCGCACAATAGTAGCACAAGCTTAGTTTTTCTCTAACATTTAAAAAGAATTTTGAGCTTGGTGAACCACCCAAAACCATTGATAATAGTTTCAGTACATTTTGGTCAATATCTTCGCAATCAAACTTAAAACCTAAGACAAGTTTTGATTGAGAAAGTTTTTGCTCTTCTTCTATCACAACTAAATCACGAGTAATTTTTGTTGGAGCAGTTGAGAGTTCTTCAATCTTTCTTTCAAAATCAAAGGCTTTTTTAAATGTTTTTACAACTGTGTCAAAATTGCAATCGCCTAAAACCAAAATTTCTATTATTGCTGTATCTAAAAGAGATTTTATATGTTTATTCATCTCTAATCTGTCAAGATTTTTTACGTCTTCTTCACTTCCGTAACGGTTAATTTCTGCTGGTTCGCCCTTGAACATTTGGCTACGGCATTTATTAATTGCATACGTTCTTTTATCATTAAATTCAGACTCGATAGCCTCGAGAATTTGACGTCTTTCTTGCTCAAAATTTTCTTCTTGAAAAAATCCGAGTTCGTCTTGGCAAGGCTCAAACAAAGCTTTTGTGATAAGTTTCGCAAAAATTTCTGTTAAATTTTCGTTATCAAGAGCAAAGCGATCAGCTATTCCGCTAGAGCTTATGTTTAGCATTTGGCAATCACCATATCTTGTAGCTGATGCAGTTAAATCCGCACCATAGAGCTCGCTAAGTCTTTTTGACAAAGCGGTGATGCTTGGATATTCTTTTGTCGATTGAGTCAAAAGCCCCACAATAAGCGAAAAAGCACTAGAAGTTTCTTGCTTTAGGGGCATGATGAAATTAACAGAAATTTTCATTGTTTTAAACTTTTTGTCTGTTAAATCTATTATATTAATACCCTTAGATATTTGAATTTTTTCTCTATTCATCTATAAAAAGCCTTTCGAAATTAATTTATTTTATATAGTTAATAATATAATACCACAAAATTTATAAATATACAATGCTTTGACAAAATATATTGCATTTTTTAATAATTTTTTTTAACAGTTTAATCTATCTTACATAGTATAGATTAATGTTCATGCTTTAATATTTGAAAGGACGGATATACCTATGACGGCAAGTTTTGGAATTATAGGAGGCGACAAAAGACAATTATATCTTGCTAAATCCATCAAAAAAGATGGATTTAATGTATATATATGTGGATTTGAACTATCATGCGACACAGCTGGACTTGAAGAGGTGAGTTTGAATGGGATTTTTGAAAAATGTGAGAATATAATTTTACCACTACCCTGCACAAGGGATTATAAAACAATTTTTTCACCATATAGTGATAATGAATTTGTTGTTGATGACAATTTTATTAGTTTGTTATTGAACAAAAATATATACGGTGGATATATGGAACTTTTGACAAAAAACAACGAGTTATGGAAAAATATAAACTTAGAAGATTACTATAAAAAAGAAGAATTGGCAATTTACAACGCAATACCAACAGCCGAAGGTGCTATTGCACTTGCGATAGAAAATCACGATGGAATTTTGAATTCTAGCAATTGTCTTGTGACTGGTTTTGGACGAATTGGCAAGGCACTCACAAAGATACTTATTGGAATGGGTGCAAATGTTGATGTTGCCTCGAGAAAAAATGAAGATTTTGCAATGACAAAACTTGTGGGGGCAAGAGCAATTAAGTATAAAAATATAGAGAAAAAATACGACATAATTTTTAACACTGTACCTGTGGAAGTCGTTGGAAAAGACATATTAAATTTTCAGAACAACGAAACTATCATAATAGAACTAGCCAGTTTGCCTGGTGGAATTGACAGAAAAACTGCACTATTAAAAGGAATAAAAATTATAGATGCACAGTCTTTACCAGGAAAAGTTGCACCAATGGCAAGTGCTGAATTTATTAAAGAAACAATTTTTAATATAAAAGGAGATGATTAAGTGACAAAACTAGGTTTTGCCTTGTGTGGCTCGTTCTGCACATTTGAAACGGCTTTAGTTAAAATGACTGAACTAAAAAACAGTTACGATATTTTGCCAATTATGTCCGAAACTGCATATTCTACCGATACAAGATTTGGACTTTGCAAAGAAATACAAAAAGATGTAGAAACAATTTGTGATAAAAAAATAATTCACAGCATTAATTTAGCCGAACCGCTAGGACCTAAAAAAATGCTAGATATTTTGCTTGTCGCACCTTGCACAGGCA
>JAWXUN010000279.1:0-2295 GCA_044426425.1 Clostridia bacterium
AAAAAAAGATAGTGGTGACGACCCAGATGTCACAAATGGCATGATGATTTATGCAACACTCACAAAAACAGAAGAAAAAATTATAAAAATTGACGGTGGTTTTGGTATTGGCAGAGTGACAAAGTCGGGGCTTGACCAAGCCGTTGGCAATGCCGCAATAAACAGTGTGCCAAGAATGACGATAGAACAATCACTGAACGAAGTGAGCGAAGAGTTTTCGTATTATGGCGGTTTTGATGTAAAAATTTTTGCACCACAAGGCGAGGAATTAGCAAAAAAAACATACAACTCTCGTCTTGGAATTATCGGTGGGCTTTCAATTTTGGGAACAACAGGAATAGTTGAGCCAATGAGTGAAGACGCAATTGTGGACACGATTTATGCACAGATAAATGTTCAGTACGAAGAGGGAAAAAGATATCTTTTGTTCACGCCTGGCAACTATGGAAACGATTTTATAAAAGAAAATTATACAATAGATAAAGACGCAGTTATAAAATGCAGTAATTATATCGGAAACGCAATTGACTATGCATATAGCAAAGGTTTTGAGGCAGTGCTTGTAATCGGACACGCTGGAAAACTTTTGAAACTAGCCTGTGGACTTTTTAACACTCATTCAAAATTCGGCGATTGCAGGGCAGAGGTTCTCTCGACCTATTCAGCAATTCACGGAGCAAAGAGTGAGAGCATAGAAAAAATCATAAATTCGGTAACAGCAGACGAAATGATTACCGAGATTAAAAAAATAGGCTTAGACAAAAAAGTGTTAGCAGATGTGATGAAAAGAATAGAATTTCACCTAAATGCAAGGGTCTATTCAGACATAAAAACAGGAGCGATAGTTTTCACAGATAAGCTGGGAATTATAGGAAAAACTGAAAACGCAGAAGAATTATTAGAAAAAATTTCACAAGGAAGATGATTATGAACGTAAATATTTTTGCATATTCAGACAAAGGTTGTCAGCTTGCTATCAAAATTTCAGAAATTTTTGATAATGTAAGTTGCTTTGCTTTGCAAAAATTTGCCGAAAAATATAGCATAAATCCGCATAAATCTACTGGTGAAAAGGTGAAAGAGCTTTTTGATAAGTCAGATTTGCTCGTCTTTGTTGGTGCTTGTGGAATTGCCGTTCGTGCGATTGCTCCGCTTGTTAAGAGCAAAACAAGTGACCCAGCTTGCATAGTAATTGACGATTGTGCAAATTTTGTCATACCGATTTTGTCAGGGCATATAGGCGGTGCAAACGAATTTTGCAAGATAATTGCAGAAAAAACAGGGGCAACTCCAGTTATCAGCACGGCAACAGATGTTAACGAAAAATTTTCGGTTGATACATTTGCGACAAAGCAAAATCTTTTTATTTCCTCGATGAGCATGGCGAAAAATTTTTCAGCTGAAATCTTAAAGGGAAATTTGCCGATTTGTTTTTGTGAAGAAATAAAAGCAAAAACTTCTTTTTCAAATGGAATTTTTGAATCCGATAGTGGCAAAATTGGAGCGTATATTGGATATAAAAAAATAAAACCTTTTGAAAAAACGCTTAGGCTTGTTCCAAAAATTCTTTCAGTTGGTATTGGTTGCCGAAAAAATATAGAAAAAGAAAAGATAGAAAATCTGTTTTTTAAAACACTAAACGAAAATAACATAGACATAAATGCGATAAAATCAATCGCTTCCATAGATATAAAATCAGAAGAAAAAGGCTTGTTAGAATTTTGTGAAGAGCAAAATTTTGGTATAGAGTTTTTTTCAGCAAAAGAATTGTTGTCACTAAAAGGAGAGTTTACAGCGTCAAACTTTGTGAAATCAATCACAGGTGTAGACAATGTATGCGAGCGTTCGGCTGTCAAAATAGCGAATAGTTCAAATTTAATTGTGAAAAAAACAAGTCTGGACGGAGTGACAATCGCCATTGCAAGCGAAGAAAAGGAGATATATTTTGAATAAGATTTGTGTTTTTGCTGGAACGAGCGAGGGAAGAGAACTCTGTGAATTTCTGGCGAATTACAACATAGATGTAACAGCCTGTGTTGCAACTGAATATGGCGAGAGCCTAATTTTAGACGAAAAAATCAATGTCAATTCTGGCAGAATGGACAAAGAAGAGATGTATAACTTTTTTCTAAAAGAGAAATTTGACATTGTGGTGGACTCAACTCACCCTTATGCCCAAATTGTCACAGAAAACATCTTTGAGGCTTGCAGTTTGTCAAAAACCGAGTATCTTAGGGTAAATAGAAACAGCTTTGATTTTGGCGATTGCACTGTTTTAGAAAACACAGAAACAGC
>JAWXUN010000280.1:0-2286 GCA_044426425.1 Clostridia bacterium
AGCAGCACCAACCAAACCGCCGTCATGGTGCAAACAACAACCAAAGATTTTGACGTGTCTGCCATTTAAGAAAAAGCCTTTTTCTGGGTCGAACTCACAAGTTCTAACACCGATTTTAACGCTTTCGGTTTGAAGAACAACACCGTCCATGCTTGTTGTAACTTTAACAGTGTACATTTTTGGGTCGTCGATATCCCACAAAATTGGATTGAAAATTTCTAGTTCGCCTGTCAAAACATCTTTTTGAGAAGCTTCTAAAAATCTTGCTAAATCTCTTTCTGCAACAACATTTCCTGCATAATCTTCAATTTTGATGTTAGCTTTAACTCTTACATCTTTAGAAAGATTATTTATAATTTCTATCTCACCAGCCACAGTTGCTTTTTCTTTAGTAATTTTTGGAGTTGTGAAATACAAGCCCCAAACTGGGATATTCACTTGTGGCAATATGTACATAGAAACTTTTCTGTATATACCAGAACCAGTGTACCAACGGCTGTCTGCATATCTTGTGTGGTCAACTTTTACGCTTATAACATTATCTTGACCGATAGGATTTAGGTATGGTGTTAGGTCAATAAGGCATGGGGAATAGCCATAAGGGTGAAAAACAATGAACTTGCCGTTGCAATAAATATTAGCACGGTTATAAATTCCGTCAAAATTTACGAAAACCTTGCTCTTTGCCATTTCTTCTGTTGTTACAAAATGTTTTCTGTACCAACCTGTGCCACCTAAAAGATAACCAGTTGCACCGTCACCTTTTTCTGTGTCAAACGGAAATTCAACACTCCAGTCGTGTGGCAAACGAACAGTTCTCCAAGATGTGTCGTCCTCGTCAAATCTAACTGTTTCGGTATAAACGTCTGCACCTGCGTGCCAAGGGTTCCAAATACCGCATTGCTCTTTTGTAATTGCTGGCGATGTTTCTTCTGCAAGTCTAAACTTCCAGTCGTTGTTAAAATCAATACCTCTCATCTTTTTTCTCCTTAATAAAAAATTTGTTTAGCCAATTGTAAAAATACAATTATGTTTAGTTTTTGATTGAAACTTTTGCAATTGGCTACATGGTTTTCACACTAAACAACTACATTATACACCCATAAAATTAATAAAACAAGCTAAAAAATAAACAAACATTATAAAAGTTTTTATAGATATTAAATAAAAAATAGAGTGTAAAGGGATAAACCCTTTACACTCTAAAATTTTAATAATTAAATATTAGCCCATTGCAGCCATACGTGTGTCGTAAGCTTCTTGATATAATGCTAATAATTCTTGAGTACCAAGATCGTTCATACGTTGGATAAACGCATCCCAACCTTCTTCAACGTCGCCATTCATAGCAAATGTTACGATAGCTTCTGATAGGTATGAAGAAATTGTTGTTTTGTAGTCTGTAACGTCGTTAGCAGCTTCCTCGTCATAGATTAGCGGAGGCATAATCATGTCTGAATCTGGTGCATATTCAGAGTGTTGTTCTGCAGCTCTGTACAAGAGAACGCCTTGGTTGTAGTCAGCGTCACCTTGAACTGGCCATTCCCAGTATGAACCTAGTGAGTAAGGAGAAGAAGTTGAACCCCAGCAATAGTTTGTTTCGCCGTTTTCACCTTGGCTGTATCTTGTGAATGTTGCATCGTTACCTTGCTCGCCCTCAAGCTCGCCTGGCTCAACATAATCCCAGAAAACGCCTTCTGCACCAGCATAGATTGTTGTACCAATTGTTGACTCATAGAATGAATCGATAACTCTTGCAGCAACTCTTGGATATTCACAGTTGTCTGTGATATGACCCATAGCTGTTGGGTAAATTGAGTTTAGAAGTGCATATTGAACGCCGTCTGGTCCTTCTAGTGGAGCTAGAGAAATCCAGTCTGTCCATTCGCCATCTTCGTAGTTAACCATGTTTGCGATTGTTGATTGCATTCCGCCTGGTGCAACACCAACAATTCTCTCATCAAGATCAGATGTTGTTAAAACTTTTAAAGAAGCAACGTCTTGTGTAAATGCGTCTGTCATTAATAGGTCTGCTTCAACTAGTGAGTTGTAATAAATAAGAGCATCTTTGAAACCGTCTTGCATATAAGACATTGTAACTACGCCGTCTTCTACTACTGTGTAGTCGCTTGCGTTGTAGTATACAAATGAGTTACAAAGGAATTGGAAAGGATCAGTTTTCCAACCTGTTGGTGAACCTGATAGAGGGATTTCGTCAGCAACGCCATTTCCATTAGGGTCGCCATCTCTCATAGCAACAAGCATATCATAGAACTCGTCTGTTGT
>JAWXUN010000027.1:0-12579 GCA_044426425.1 Clostridia bacterium
AAACCTAACAAAAATGGCGAAATAGAAAAAAAGATATCTACACCTCTGTCACAAAAGATACAATTTTAGTTAGCCTTATGTCGATAAATAACGAAACTGGATACCGCCTACCGCTTGACTGTGTCGCAACAGCTATCAAACGTGCAGAAAGTCCTGCTTTTTTTCACTGCGACAATGTCCAAGGATTTATGAAAGATATCATAAATCCCAAAAAACTTGGAATTGACTTGATGAGCATAAGCGGTCACAAGGTACACGCACCCAAAGGAGTCGGTGCTTTGTATGTCGCCAAGGGCAAAAGAATTAAGCCACTGATGTTTGGTGGTGGTCAAGAAAACTCTATGAGAGTGGGCACAGAAAACATGGCAGGAATTTGTGCTTTTGCACAGGCTGTAAAATCATACAAAAAAAATCCCGAAATAAAAGAGTTAAATCGTTTTTTAAGAGAAGAACTCTCGCAGTTTTCTCAAATAGAAATCAACTCCCCAGACAACGCAAGCCCATATATCCTAAATTTCTCGCTAGGCAAAATAAAAGGCGAAACAATGCTACATTTTTTAGCTGAAAGAGAAATTTTTGTTTCAACAGGTTCCGCCTGTTCTGGCTCAAAAGCGAGCCACGTTCTGCAAAATATGGGACTAGAAAAAGAAAAAATAGAAACTTCACTGCGTATAAGCTTTTCAAATGATAATAATAAAGAAGATATCATCGCACTAATCAAGGCCCTTAAAGAGGGTTTTAAAAATCTTGCACACAATTAACAAAACCAGAAAGGATATTTTAAAATATAATATGAAAGAAATTATTTTAATAAAACTTGGCGAAATCGTTCTGAAAGGTCTTAACAAAAGAGCCTTTGAAGAGCTTTTAATAAAAAATATAAAGAGAAGAATTTCTCCAAACCACGAATACGAAATTTGGTCAGCTCAATCAACAATCTACGTTTCACCGCTAAAAGAAGACTTAGATTTATATGAATGTGCCGAAAAAATTGGAAAAATTTTTGGTATAGTAGCCTACGTTCAATCGGCTGTTTGCGAAAAAAATCTTGACGAAATCAAAAAATGTGCCGAAGAATATTTAGAAGAAGATTTGATGCTAGCCAAAACTTTTAAAGTTGAAAGCAAGCGTTCAGACAAAAAATTCCCACTAACTTCGCCAAAACTCAGTGCAGAAGTTGGCGGATATTTGCTAGAAAAATACCCACATCTAAAGGTAGATGTAAAAAAACCAGAAGTCACCGTGTGGGTAGAAGTACGTGAACGTGCTGCCTATATTCACAGCAATGCAAAACAAGGTGCAGGCGGAATTCCTGTTGGTTGTGGCGGAAAAGCTGCCATTCTAATCAGCGGTGGCATAGACAGCCCAGTTGCCGCATGGATGCTTGCTCGCCGTGGTGTAGAACTCACAGCTATTCACTTTGCCAGCCCTCCATACACAAGTGAAAGAGCACACGACAAAGTTGTCAGACTCCTAAAAGCTGTTTCTAGTTACTCTGGTAGAATGAAAATGATTACGGTAAATTTCACAAAAATTCAAGAAGAAATTCGTGACAAATGCCAAGATGAACTCAGCACTGTTATAATGCGTAGATTTATGATGCGTGTTTCCCAAAAACTTGCCAGAAAGAACGATTGCAGTGCACTTATCACTGGCGAGAGTCTTGGACAAGTCGCAAGCCAAACAATTCAGGCAATTGCTTGCACAGATGCTGTCGCAAATATCCCTGTTTTCCGTCCGTTAATTGGTACAGATAAATCAGAGATAGTCACAATTTCTCAAAAAATCGGAACATTCGATATTTCAATTGAGCCTTTTGAGGATTGTTGCACTGTCTTCACGCCAAAACACCCAAGAACAAAGCCAAACACAAGACTATTAGAAATGGCTGAACAAAATCTCGATGTAGACGCACTCGTAGAAGATGCAATTCAAAACATCGAAATTATAAATATTTAAGGAGAAATTTATATGAACGCTGAAATTATATCTGTTGGAACAGAACTTTTACTCGGAAAAGTTGTCAACACAGACACAACAATTGTCGCAAAAGAACTCTCTGGCATAGGCGTAAATTTGCTCCATGCATCAACAGTCGGAGATAACCCACAAAGGCTAAAAGAAGCTGTCGAACTTGCTCTTTCAAGAAGTGACTTGCTCATAACAACAGGCGGTCTTGGACCAACTCAAGACGATTTAACAAAAGAAACTGTCGCAAAAGCAGCTGGTTTAAACCTCAAATTCCACGAAGAAAGCTACAAAAGACTTTGCACACAATTTCCAAATGGAATGACTCAAAACCAAATCAACCAAGTCATGCTACCAGAAAATTGTGATGTTCTTTTAAACGACAACGGAACAGCCCCTGGTTGTGTTTTCAAAACATTGTCAGACAAACTTGTCATGATGTTCCCAGGTCCTCCATCAGAGCTAGAACCAATGCTTAAAAACTATGCTCTTCCTTATCTTTTAAAAGGAAATGAGGGTGCAATTGTTTCTCACAACATTCACGTTTTTGGTTTGGGAGAAGCCCCAGTTGCAGAGTATTTTGACTATTTAATGAACAACCAAAACCCAACTGTCGCCCCTTATGCCGACGAGGGTGAGATGTATTTGAGAATAACCGCAAAAGCTCCAACAGAAGAAGAGGCTCACAAACTTTGCGAGCCAATCATAGCAGAAATAACTGAAAAAATAGGTGATTTTGTTTATAGTGTAGACACAAAATCACTAGAAGCTGTGCTTGTTGCAGAACTAAAAAAACAAGGAAAAACAATTGCAACTGCCGAGTCTTGCACTGGCGGACTCTTAGCAAAAAGAATTACGGACATCAGCGGTTCTTCTGATGTTTTCGAAACAGGTGTTGTGTCATACGCCAACAAAACAAAGACAAAACTTTTGGGTGTAAGCGAAGAAATTCTAAAAGAACACGGAGCTGTAAGTGCCGAGTGTGCAAAGGCTATGGCAGAGGGAATGCTCAAACTTTCTGGTGCTGACATCGCAATTTCTACAACAGGAATTGCAGGGCCAAATGGCGGAACAACAGAAAAACCAGTCGGTCTTGTGTATATGGCTGTCACTGACGGAAAAAACACTTATGTTGGAAAAAGAAACCCAATCGGCAGATTTAAGGTGAGAGATTGGCACAGATATGTGGCTTGCAGTCACCTTTTCGATATGGCGAGAAGACTTCTTCAAGGTCACGAAGTTTGTGCTGTTGAAAAAATATCTGTCGCAAATATTCCAAGTTTTCTTGAAAAAAAAGAAATTAAAAAATAAAAAGAAAGGTTGCTTATAAGGATGAAATCACTTTCCGAAACTCAAATAAAAATATATAAATATCTTCAAAAAGAACTCTCGAGCGGAGTTCCGCCAAGTGTCAGAGAAATTTGTAACGCAACTGGACTTTCTTCAACCTCTTCTGTTCACAGTCAGCTCATCTCTCTCGAAAAAATGGGTTTGATTAAACGTGGAACAGGCAAAAACCGCTCAATCACTCTTACTGGTTCAGAGGGCACATCTTATGTGCCAATCCTCGGAACAGTCACGGCAGGGCTACCTATCTTGGCATTCGAAAACTTCGAGGGCTACATTCCATATCAAGGCAAGGGAGAAGATAATCTTTTTGCACTAAAAATCAAAGGCACGAGCATGAAAGATGCCGGAATTTTAGATGGCGACTATATAATTGCGAAAAAAACTAATCTTGCTTCAAATGGCGACATCGTCGTAGCACTAATAGAAGACGAGGCTACTGTCAAAACTTTTTACATAGAAGAAAGCCCAAACGAAAAACCAATAATCCGCTTGCACCCAGAAAATGAAGATTACGAGGATATATTCGCAGAAAATATACAAATACTAGGAAAAGTAGTCGCACAAATGAGATATTATTAATTCTTTAAAAGGGGGTCGTGAAAATTGAATGGTGCTATTTTAGGTGATATCGCTGGTTCAAGAATTGAATTTTCTCGGCCAAAAGGCTTCAAGCACAGAGAAGAACCGCTTTTTATCGGTGCTTGTCGCTATACCGACGATACCGTGCTGTCAATTGCAACAAAATATGCAATTCTTAACAACATCAGCTACGCAAAAGCATATAATAAATTTGGCAAGAGATATCGCAAAGCTGGATACGGAAATATGTTTCAAGAGTGGCTCGACAACAATTCACGAGTCGGATACAAAAGCTACGGAAACGGTTCGGCAATGCGTGTCAGCTTTATTGGTGAACATTTTTCAAGCTTAGAAGAAGTCCACAAACAAGCCGAACTCAGTTCAATTTGCACCCACGACCACAAAAGAGGAATTATGGCTGCAAAAGCCACTGCTGGAATGATTTTTTTGGCAAAAAATGGCTATACTAAAAATGAAATCAAAAAATATTTAAGCAAAAATTACGATTACCCCATTCACAAACCGCTGTTTTTTTATCGACCAAATGCAAAGTTCGACCCCACTGCGGACGGCACAATGCCTGTTGTAATTCGCTCTTTTTTAGAAAGTGAGAGTTGGGAGGACTGCATCAGAAACGCCTTTAGCATAAAATGTGACACAGACACGGTCTGTTGTATCGCAGGCGGAATAGCCGAAGCTTTTCACAAAAAAACAGGCATGGACGACAAAAAACTTTTAGAAAGATACCTAATAAAGCCGAATGAAAATGGAATATTCGACAAATTTTTATACGAATGGGCTATGAAAAAATAGGAGGAACTTATACCAATGAAACTGATAACTTACCAATCAGAAGTTGTCTTAAAAATATTAAATCAAAATATAATTTACCGTGCAAAACCAAGCATTTCTTTCAAAAAAGAATACGCTTGTCTTATAGATATGTTAAAACTAGATTGTGCCTGCCCAGTTTTTGCAGTTGTAGACGGCAAAAAACAAAATTCTTCTGGACGAATTTCTTCATCCGTCAAACTAATGTTAGACGTGCCAGACGATCAAATTAAATATACAGAATTTTCTGTTTGGGCAGATTTTATGTATGCGTCAAAATTTTCAAAACCTTATAATTACCGAAAACTTATGGCAAGCTCGCACGACATAAGTTTTAAGCATTATCAGGATTTAATCAACAAAATAGAAACACAACTGCCTTGTGGAAACTACCAATACCCACAGGCGATTTTAGAATATATTGACCCAAAATGGCTAGTGTCTTCCACAAATTTCAAAAAAACACCGCCAATAAGTTTTATCGAAAAACTCGGCAACTTATTCAGAAAATAAAAAGACGTGAATTGTAAAAAAATCTACAATTCACGCTTTTTTTTATTTATCAAAATCGTGGTTAACTTCCATATTTTTGTGATAATATTTTTTCTCTTGCTCGCCAATTTCTCTAATAACCTTGCAAGGAACTCCCATTGCTAGGCAGTTGTTTGGAATATCTTTCGTAACAACGCTACCAGCACCAATAACAACATTTTCACCAATGCTAACTCCAGGCAAAATAGTTGTATTCGCACCAATCCACGAGCCAGTTCCAATTCTAACAGGCAAAGAAAAATGTGCACCCCTAAAACGATATTCTGGATAAACAGGATGCCCAGTTGCAGAAATCGTAACACTTGGACCAAACATAACCCTGTCACCGATATATACATCAATATCGTCAACAATCACAAGGTTAAAATTCGCATAAACCCTTGTTCCAACATGAACATTTGAGCCATAAGCCATGTGAACAGGCGACTCAAAAAAAACTCTCTCGCCCATGTCGCCCAAAAGCCCTCTCAAAAGTTTGTCTTTTGTCACATAATCAGATGGTCTTGTGTTGTTGTAGTCAAAGAGCACCTCTTTGCAATGTTTCCTTTGTTCACTGAGTTCTTGCTCATAGGCAATGTCCTCTGGGTCACTGTGCCCATGCTCGGTGAAAAGTAAACCTTTTTCCATTTGTTCTCTAAGTTTCATTTAATATCCAATCTATAAATCGTATGGGCGGATATTATCCGCCCAAGATCACTATACAAATCACGCAAATGCTTTTTCTAATAATACAAGCATTGAGTCAAAATCTGCCTCACTTACTAACAGGCTTATTTCAACTTCTGATGTTGTTATTAGTCTGATGTCTGCATCGCTTGCTTTAACAGACGAAAAAACCTTTGCTGCAACTCCTGGTGTGTTTTTCATATCTGGGTCAAAGACAGAAATTTTGTGATTAACCGAACTAACTATTGATTTTACACCTAAATCTGTTTTAACTTCTTTTATAAATTTAAGTGTTTCAATTAAGTCATTATCCGAAATTGTGAAAGACAATTCTGTAACAGCTGCGTGTGTTGGCGACATAGAAATCATGTCTACATTAATGCTGTGTTTTGAAAGTCTTTCAAAAATTTCTGCAATAAACTCGACTCTTGCAGGTGAAGAATGCATTGTAACCAAGGTAATTCCATTGATTGTTGAAATTTTTGTAGCCATTAGTTTCTCCTTTTTTACTCAGCTTGCGAAAAGCTAAGGTCATCAAGATTAAATTCTTTTTTGTCATCATAAACGATAACTAAATTAAACTTTTCGTTTGACGCAAATTTCTCTAAATTAATAGTATAATCTGTTTTTTCATCAAAAGAAAATTCGTATATATTTGAGATAAACTCGTCTGGTGTTGGATGTGGCCAACAGTTATCATCGTGGAAAATTTTGATTTTTCCAGAACCCTCAAGAGCCGTAAATCTCAGTGATAATTTGCTCTCACATATAGGCATAACAGTTTTCGCTGTCAAAATTTTGTATTCATCAGAACTTTTTTCGCCAGTGTGTGGAAGTGTGATTGGCTGACTGCTGTTCATGTCGTCAAAGTTATATTTTGCATCAACTGCCTCACTGTTTTGGGCTGTTTTATCCCAAATTCTAAATGTTCCGATAGAAAGTTTTCTGTATGAAACAGCAAGTTTTTCAGGCGGATTTTTTTCAGAAACAGCAATTTCAATCTCTGCTGAAAGACTAATTTCTTTAGTCTCTGCCATAACTTTTACAGACTTAGCTCCCTCTTTCACTCTCAAAATAACTTGAACTCTACCGCCAAACATTTTTTTGTCGTTTGTTCTTGGGTCTTCATGGCAAAGTGGGTCGCCTGCCGAAACTGCGATAATCTCTGCATTTTCATCACAAACAAAGTGCACACGATGTTCAGCTGTTGGTATCATATCTGCATTTTCATCTGTGACATAAGCATTGACAATAACAGTGTCAACACCGCTGTTTGTTGTGCCTTTGCTCTCTTCGTATAGATGTAATTTCACAGCGTCGCCAGTTGTTCTGTGACTTGTGCAAATTGTTTCTTTTCCGTCTACAAAAGCAACAGCCTTAAGCTCGCCCTCTTCATAAACAACATCCCAAGATGGATTAGAAAATCCAACACGAGATTTTTTGCCAAGGCTTTTTCCATTCAAAAATAGCTCAACTTCATCTTGATTAGTATAAGCGAAAACTTTGATTGTTTCCCCTATCCTATCCTTAAAATTCCAGTGTGGCATAAGGTGTAAAATTGGCTCTTTTTTCCAGTATGATGCCAAAAGATAAAAACTATCTTTTTCAAAACCTGTGTTATCAATCGGAGCAGAACCGCTAAATAGTTTCGGCCACTGTGCCTCACCACGATACTCAACGCCCGACCAAATAAATGTTCCGCCAACAAATGGATGTGTTTCTGATGCCTCAACAGCATCTTTAAAACTAGAGCCAAAAGATGCTCTCGCCTCGTCATAGGCAGTTGCATATTTACTCTTAAAATTCTCAGGGTCATCAATAAAATAGACAGCTCTGTTGTTGTTAGACGCAACGCTTTCAGTAGCTAAAATGCATTTGTTTGGGTGAGCCTCTGGAAATTTATCATATCCCTTAAGGTTATAGTTAACTCCAACAACATCTGATGCCTTTGCTGCATAGCTATCATAGAAACCGCCATTTAATGCGATTGTAACAGGTCTTGTTGTGTCATATTTTCTAACAAGTCTACGCATATTATCAACAAGTTTTTCACCGAGTTTTGTGTTTTGTAGTGGCTCTTCGTTTCCAATCGACCACGCAATTACACTCGGATTATTCCTATCTCTTTTAAGCATAGAAACAAGCTCTTTTTTTGTTCTGTCGCTGTAATTGAACCAACGGTTTTCGTCAAGAACTAGCATACCAATTTTGTCACAAATTTCAGTTAAAGCAGGCGCGTGATTATTGTGAGCAAGTCTAACGCAGTTCATGCCACATTCTTGCATTTTTCTAAGCCTAAATTCTATTATAGAATTTGGAACTGCAACACCTAAATTTCCATGGTCTTGATGAATACAAGCTCCACGAAGTTTGATGTGCTTATCATTTAAGAAAAAGCCCTCTTGTCCGTCAAATTTTAATGTGCGGAAGCCAAAAGAAGTCACAACTTCATCAAAAACTTCTGTATCTGCGATAATTGTTGTTTTAAGACTATGTAAATAACAAGTGTCTATATCCCATAATTTTGGATTTTCAATAGCTAGTTCTTGTGTCAAAACATTCTCTTCACCAGAAACAGAAAAATCTCCTAAAACACTAGCAATCACATTGTTATCTGCATCAAAAATTTCTTGTTTAACGGTTATATTTTTGCTCTCACACAATTGGCTATAAACAGTTGTTTCTACTGGAACAGTCCAGTTTTTCTCGTCTTTTTTGATTGGATTTACCCAAACACCCCAGTGGTCAACTGCGATTTTTTCAGTAATTACAAGGTGAACATCTCTATAAATTCCAGCACCCTCATACCACCAACCCTCAATCTTTTTGTTCTCGATTTTAACAGCAATTGTGTTCACTGCATTATCATCCAAAAGATAAGGAGTTATATCCATATAAAAACTGTTGTACATACTGTCGTTATCACCAGCAAATTGGCTATTAACCCAAACCTCTGTGTGTTGCCCAGCACCCTCAAAATACAAAAGAACTCTTTTGTCATCAAAAGAACAAGGCATAACAAAATGACGTCTATAAAACGCTGTATCTCTAAAATAAGAGCCTTGCGACTCATTGTATTCTTTGCAAGGACTACCCTTTAAAACATAGTCATGTGGAATAGTAACTTCTTTAAAATCCTCGTCATAAAAAAGTGGATTTAACGGACCTCTGCCACATTGAGCCTTACTTATCATATAAGTATCAAAATGTCCTCTTATGTCAGTTAACAAAAATTCGCCCTCTTTGAATAACCAACCATCATTAATCAATAAATCTTTTCTCATCTTAACTCCATATTACAAATCGTTTTGTTCCATCAAAAATCTCAGCGTCATCATGCTGTCATTTAGATGTACATTCTCAACATTTACATCATCTAAAATTGAAGAAATATTGAAGTGCGTAAAATTCCAAAAATTTTTAATTCCATAGCTATAAAGCTCTCTAGCTAAGGTTTCAACGCCCGAGCTAGAGGTGCAAATTATAGCACATTCAGGTTTATTTTCTTCGCAAAAGGACTCAAGCTCTCCCACAGGATAAACTTTGTGTCCTCTTACGATTTTGTTTTCTAGGTCTGGATTATTATCAAAAACAGCGATTAATTCAAAACCAACACGATTATAGTCCATAGAAGAAATAGCAGTACCAAGATTACCGACACCAATTAAAATACATTTTTTAAGCTCATTAATGCCCAAAATATTTTTAACAGCATCTTTTAAAAACATAACATCATAGCCGTATCCCTTGTGACCAAATCCACCGAAATACCCAAAATCCTGACGAACTTGTGACGCAGTTAGATATAATTTATCGGCAAAAGCCTGTGATGAAATTTTTGTAACCTCTGCTTTTTCAAGCTCTAAAAGATATCTATAATACCTAGTCATTCTGCGAATTACCGCCATTGGTATCCCTTTGTTGTTTGAAATATTCAAAATTATTCTCCTAATAATTTAACAAGATTTTCATTAATAGCAAGCAAAAATTCTTCTGTTGTAACTGGTCTTTTGTTTTCCAAAACAGAGATTGATGCAAGGTTTTTGTCCATAACGCCCTCTTCCATTGTGATGATAGACGCTTTTTCTAGTTTGTCAGCAAAAACACCAAGCTCTGGGATATTGTCAATCTCACCACGTTTTCTAAGTGCACCAGTCCAAGCAAAAAGAGTTGCAATTGGGTTTGTTGATGTTTTTTCGCCCTTAAGGTGGTTATAATAGTGTCTTGTAACAGTTCCGTGTGCAGCTTCATACTCATAAACGCCGTCTGGAGAAACCAAAACAGAAGTCATTAGTCCAAGGCTACCATAAGCTGTTGCAATCATGTCCGACATAACGTCGCCGTCATAGTTTTTGCAAGCCCAGATATATCCGCCCTCAGAGCGAACAACACGAGCAATTGCATCGTCAATCAATGTATAGAAATATTCAATGCCAGCTTCGTCAAATTTTTCTTTATACTCAGCCTCAAAAATCTCAGCAAATATGTCTTTAAATCTATGGTCATAAGTTTTTGAGATTGTGTCTTTTGTAGCAAACCACAACTCTTGTTTTTGGTCAAGAGCATAATTAAAACAAGCTCTCGCAAAACTTGCGATACTATCATCAATGTTGTGAACGCCTTGAATAATACCGTCTGTTTTAAAATCATGAATTAAACTTCTAATTTCGTTGCCGTCTTTGTCAGTTACAACAAGTTCAGCTTTTGAACCACCAGCAACTGCCATTTCTGTATTTTTATAGATATCGCCATAAGCATGACGAGCGATAGTGATAGGTTTTGTCCAGTTTGGAAGATAAGGCACAACACCTTTAACAAGGATTGGTCCTCTAAAAACTGTACCATCAAGGATAGCCCTGATAGTTCCATTAGGAGATTTCCACATTTCAGTCAAATTATATTCTTCAACTCTTTGTGCGTTTGGAGTGATAGTTGCACATTTAACAGCAACACCATATTTTTTTGTCGCAATAGCACTGTCAATAGTAACTTGGTCTTTAGTTTGTTCTCTATACTCAAGACCCAAATCATAGTATTCAGTTTTAAGCTCGATATAAGGATTTAAAAGTATATCCTTAATCATTTTCCAAATAATTCTTGTCATTTCGTCTCCGTCCATCTCAACGAGTGGAGTAGACATTTTAATTTTTAAAAATTCAGACATTTTTTGCTCTCCTTTAGTAATTTATTATACATAATATATTATCTCTCTTTTTACTCGTTTTGTCAATGTAAAATTATACATAATTTTAAAAATTTACTTGTTTAAAACGCAAATTAGTGATATAATATATTGTAATATCAAAAAAAGACTGATTATTTACGACAAAAATTAATATTCCCTCTCTTTTCTGTAACAATAAAAAAGAGGTGATTTATATGAAATCTAAAAATATTAATGATAAAGTAAAAAACGAAGAAATAGGCGATGCAGAAATTCAAAATCAATCAGAAGAAAGTGTAAATGTATCGCAGTGCGATGGTTTTGTTACTATCAAAAGAGGAAACGCAAACATTTTTTGTCTTACTGTTATCGGACAAATCGAGGGGCACTATATCTTGCCCTCGCAAAACAAAACAACAAAATACGAGCATTTAATTCCACAAATTGTGGCTATCGAAGAAGATAAAAATATCGACGGAATGTTGATGATTTTAAACACCGTTGGCGGAGATGTAGAGGCTGGACTTGCCATAGCCGAGCTTGTCGCTGGCATGAAAAAACCAACCGTTTCTTTGGTTTTAGGTGGCGGACACTCAATCGGCGTACCTCTTGCTGTATCAACAAAAATGTCCTTTATCGCAAAATCCGCAACAATGACAATTCACCCAGTGCGAATGACAGGTTTGATGCTCGGAGTGCCACAAACTCTTGATTATTTCCAAAGAATGCAAGATAGAATAACAAATTTTGTTATAGAAAATTCAAATATCAGCGAACATCAGTTTATGAGATTAATCATGAACACACAAGAACTTGTCACAGACGTCGGAACAGTTTTAGACGGCGAACAAGCCGTTGAACTAGGCTTGATAGACAAAGTTGCTTCTCTTTCAGAAAGCCTAGATTGCCTAGCAAATCTAATTGAAAAAAACAAACATTTCAACAAAGCAGTAAAAGAAAAAAAGAAATAATCACAGACAAAAGTCTTGTCAAAACCAATAAAAAAACTAAGGAGGATACATATATATGGAGAAAAAAACAAATGCGGGCAAAAAAACTACTAGCAAAACCACACAAACAAGAAAAAATATGAACAACGAAGAAACAATGCAAAGAATTAGTCAGCTTAATCAAAGGCGAGCTCTTTTTCTTTTTGCTTTCGCTCTTTTTTTAACCTTTTTGATATTCATAGAGGGAGAAATTCTTTGGAAATGGATGCACAATTTTGTCTTGGGAATTTTTGGATTTTGGGCAATATCTATTCCAATTTTAATGGGCTATCTCGCAATCATAACTTCATTTGAAAAATATAGCCGAAAAATCGCAGCCAAAATTTCTCTCGCCGCTGGAATTGTCATTGCCTGTTCTGCCCTTACATATTTCTTAAACAGAATACCAATGCCAGAAGACTCTGGGCTTTTCAATTTTATCGCAATAACATACACAGCTGGAATTGAGTCTGGCGGTTC
>JAWXUN010000281.1:0-2282 GCA_044426425.1 Clostridia bacterium
TTAGACGGCGAACCGTCTTTTACCATAGACAAAGAACTTTTTATTCTCTCACCTTTTAAAGAGGGCGGAGAGATTGACGACGAAGAGCTCCACGATTTAGTGAAATCCTCGCAGTATAAAAGGGCAAAAGACAAGGCGATGTATTTGCTTGGGATAAAAAATTATAGCAAAAGACAATTTATTTCTAAACTACGAGAAGATTGTGACAAAGAGATAGCCGAACAAGTTACAGAAAAAATGGAAGAACTAGGTTTTGTTAACGACAAAAACTATGCTGAAATTCTCACAAGAGATTTGATAAATATAAAAAAATTTGGAAAAGCAAGGATAAAAACAGAGCTTTTTCAAAGAGGAATAGACAGAGATATTATAGATGAAATAATGGCTGAAACAGAGATTGACAGCGACGAAAATATCCAAAATATCTTAGAAAAAAAATATCCACTTTGGAGCGAAGACGAAAAAGTGAAACGCAGAGCTGTAGCCTTTTTGCAAAGAAGAGGTTACAGTTATAGTCAAATTAGACAGGCAATTTCGGCTATGGAATACGAGTAACATAAAGAAAGGTATAAAAATATATATGATAAAAGTTGGAATGATTAGTTTAGGTTGTGCAAAAAACCAAGTTGATGGCGAGGTTTTGATGGCTAGTCTAAAAAACGCTGGTTTTACACTAAGTGACGATGTTGGACTATCTGACATTGCAATTGTTAACACTTGTGGATTTATAGAAAGTGCTAAAAGAGAGTCTATCGAAGAAATCATGGAACTTTGCACACTTAAGGCAGAGGGCAGAATAAAAAAAATTGTTGTAACTGGCTGTCTTGCAGAGCGTTATCAAGAGCAAATTATGAGAGAAATTCCAGAGGCTGACGCTGTTATTGGCATAGGTGCAAATGGCAAAATTGCACAACTTTTAAAAGACATGATGAAGGACGAAAAGGTTGAGAGTTTCCCAGATAAATACGATATGCCACTTGAGGGCGATAGAGAACTCACAACACCAAGTTATTTTGCATATCTAAAAATCGCAGAGGGTTGCGATAACCGTTGCACTTATTGTGCAATTCCACTTATCCGTGGCAATTATCGCAGTAGAACAAAAGAAAGTATCATTGCAGAGGCAAAAAAACTTGTTGCCGACGGAGCAAAAGAACTTGTTGTTATAGCACAAGATATCAGCAGATACGGCATTGACTTATATGGAAAATACGAGCTTTCTAATCTTTTAAAAGAGCTATGTAAGATTGACGATTTAAAATGGATTAGACTTATGTATCTATATCCGGATACAATAAACGACGAGCTTATCGAAACAGTTGCGAGTGAAGAAAAAATTGTTAAATATATGGAATTGCCACTTCAACACGCAAGCGGAAAAATTCTCAAAGCGATGAACAGACGTGGCGACAAAAAAAGTTTGACAGAGCTTATTGAAAAAATACGTGCAAAAGTGCCAGATATTGTTCTTCGCACAACATTTATAGTTGGTTTTCCTGATGAAACAGAAGAAGATTTTACAGAACTTTGTGAGTTTGTTAAAGAAATTAAGTTCGACAAAATGGGCTGTTTTGCTTATTCTCCAGAAGAGGACACAGTTGCAGCAACAATGGAAAATCAAATTGATGACGAGGTCAAAAACCACCGTGCAGAAATTTTGACAGATATGCAAATGGATATCATGCAAAGAAAAGGCGACGAGATGATAGGCAAAACTGTTGAAGTTATGACAGAGGGATTTGACAGATATGCAGAGTGTTTCTTTGGCAGAAGTCAAAAAGATGCTCCAGAAGTAGACGGAAAAGTTTTCTTTACGCCAACGGAGAGAAGACCAACTTATGGCGAGTTCGTTACAGTTGAAATAGAGGACGCAATGGACTCGGACTTGATTGGTTCAATGAGGTGATTTTGTGAATATACCGAATAAATTAACAGTTATAAGAGTTTTGCTTGTGCCATTTTTTGTGTTTTTTTGTATGGCAGATTTTATACCACACAACATACTTTTGGCTTTAATCGTTTTTGCCGTGGCATCTATAACAGATTATTTTGACGGCATGATTGCAAGACGAGATAATTTGATAACAGATTTTGGAAAATTTGCCGACCCACTTGCTGACAAAATTCTTGTTATGGCGGCACTGATTTGCTTTGTTGCAAATGGAAGTATTGACGTGTGGCAAGTCACTTTGATAATGTTCCGTGAGTTCGCTGTTACATCTATTAGACTAGTTGCAGCGGGAAATGGAAAAGTTATAGCTGCGAATATAGTATAATTATTT
>JAWXUN010000282.1:0-2257 GCA_044426425.1 Clostridia bacterium
GGTAAGAGATGAGAGTTTGGCTGATTTCGCCTTTAACATCAAACATTGCATAAGCATAATCTCCACGAGATTTACTAATCATATTTTCAATATTGAGGTTGCTGTTACCAAGTGTTTCAGCAAGCGAAGCAATTGTGTTTGGCACGTTTCTGTGAATAGCACAAAGTCTTTTGCAGTCTGGAACACGAGCAGAAGAGAGGGCTGGCATATTTACAGAGTTTACGATATTGCCATTTTCGATATAATCTTGTAGCTGATTTACTGCCATAATCGCACAGTTGTCCTCAGATTCTGGAGTTGACGCACCAAGATGAGGGATAGCTAAAACACCGTCCACACCGATTAGTGAGTCGTCTGGAAAGTCAGTTGCGTATGCAGAAACTTTTCCTGTTGCAAGTGCAGATATAACAGCCTCAGAGTTTACAAGGTCACCCCTTGAGAAGTTAAGGAGTCTAACATTGTCTTTCATTTTAGCAATGCTATCTTCGTTAACAAGGTTTTTTGTTGTTTCTGTTAGTGGAACATGGATTGTTATGTAATCGCAATTTGCATAGATTTCGTCAAGTTCATTTGCGTGATTAACCGAGTGTGAAAGACTCCAAGCCGAGTTAACAGAAAGATAAGGGTCGTAGCCATAGACTTTCATGCCGAGTGACTCTGCTGCGTTGGCAACCAAAACACCGATAGCACCAAGACCGATAACACCAAGTGTTTTGCCCAAAAGTTCTGGACCAGCAAAGTTTGATTTTCCTTTTTCTACAAGGGCAGAAACCTCATCCCCTTTGCCTTTAAGAGTTTTTGCCCATTCGATTGATGGAACAATTTTTCTTGAAGTCATAAAAAGAGATGCCAAAACCATTTCTTTAACAGCGTTTGCATTTGCACCAGGTGTGTTGAAAACAACAATGCCCTCGTCACTGCATTTGTCAAGTGGAATGTTGTTAACACCCGCACCAGCTCTTGCAATTGCAAGCAAATTTTGTGAAAAACTTATATCGTGCATAGAAGAAGAACGAACCAAAACGCAACAAGCTTCTTCTAAACTTGCACCAATTTCGTAACTTTTTTCGAATAAATCAGTTCCTATTGGGCTGATTTTATTTAAACAATGTACTTTGTTCATTATGCGTTAGCCTCCTCAAATTCTTTCATGAATGCAACTAATTTTTCAACGCCCTCTATTGGCATAGCGTTGTAAATAGATGCTCTCATTCCGCCGACACTTCTGTGGCCTTTTAGATTTTCAAAGCCTTTTGCAGTTGCTTCTTTAACAAATTTTGCGTCTAAATCCTTGTCACTTGTTACAAATGTAACATTCATCATTGAGCGACTAGCTTTTTCTGCACAAGCTGTGAAAAGTTTTGAGTTATCGAGATAATCATACAAAACAGCACATTTTTTTTCGTTGTACTCTTTCATTTTTTCGAGTCCGCCAATTTCGTTCTTAATCCATTCCAAAACCAATTTACACATATAAATTGAGTATGTAGGAGGAGTGTTATACATAGACTCGTTTTCGCTTAGAACTTTATAATTAAACATTGTTGGAGTAAAATCCATTGGTTCTGTTATCATATCTTCACGGATAATTACAACAGTTAGACCTGCTGGAGCCATATTTTTTTGTGCTCCTGCATAGATAACAGCAAATTGAGAAACATCAAATGGCTCACTTAGGATACAAGAACTTAAGTCTGCAACTAGTGGAACACTGCCTGTTTCGGGCAAATTGTGATATTTTGTGCCATAAATTGTGTTGTTCATGCAAATGTGAAAATAGTCGGCATCTTCTCTAAAATCTTCTTTGTTTAGTGCTGGGATACAAGAAAAGTTTTGAGCTTTAGAAGTTCCAACAACTTTGCAGTCGCCATAACGAGAAGCCTCGTCCCAAGCTTTTTTAGAAAATTGACCGCTTATAACATAGTCTGCTTTTTTGTTTTTCATAAGATTAAGCGGAACCATTGCAAATTGCGAAGATGCTCCGCCTTGCAAGAATAGAACCTTGTAATTATCTGGAATGCTCATAACTTCACGCAATAAGCTTTCGCAATCTTTGATAATTTTATCATATACTTTGGAGCGGTGAGACATTTCCATAACGGACTGTCCACAGCCTTCATAATCGAGAATTTCTGAGCCAGCTTTTGTTAAAACTGGTTCTGGCAACATTGATGGACCTGCTGAAAAATTGTATACACGCATAAAAATCTCCCTCCGCCTTTTTAGGTGGCTTTTTAAATATAATTTCATTTTAGCT
>JAWXUN010000283.1:0-2191 GCA_044426425.1 Clostridia bacterium
ATTTTTCGTTTTTATATCCAACCATCGAGTCCATTGTGTTAATCGCTTTGTAGAAAAAAGCTAGCGGTGCACCGCCAATTGCCATAAAAATCAATGGAGCGATAATTCCGTCTGTTGTGTTCTCTGCAACTGTTTCTACTGTCGCTTTGATAATTCCCTTTTCCTCAAGCTTTTCTGTATCTCTGCCAACTATGTACGAAAGGTATTTTCTCGCCTCTTTGATGTCCCCTTTTATAAGCGGTTTGTATACATCTAAGGCAGCCTTTTTGAGAGATTTAGCTGCAAAAATTTGAAAGCAAAAGAAAAGCTCGACACTTGCACCAAGCCAAAAATTGACTTTGTATAGTCCGAACAAAAGCCAAAATGGTATACTAAAAGAAACAAAAGTGACTATTAAAACCAAAAATATACCGCCAACAAATTCTCTTTTAATTATCTTTCTCAAAAATTTTTCTGTCTTTGAAATCAAACTGCCGATAAAACAAATTGGGTGCGGAATGAACCTTGGGTCGCCAAAAATCATGTCTAAAACAAAGGCGAGAAAAATTATTATCGCAAGTTCCATAAAAAACTACTCCTCATTTCCAAAACTGATTACATAAATTGGATTGTTCGCTGTCATAAGATTATATCTGCCAAGTTTTCTTGCCTTTGCAGAAGAAATTTCTATTATCTCATTCGCCTTAAACTCCTTAGAAATTTCCATTGCCTCACTGAGTGTTTCTAGGGTCACTGTGTTTATCACAAACTTGGCTAGTGGATTTTTTTCTAAAACAACATTAACAATCTCTCGCAAATTTCCGCAAGAACCACCAACAAAAACATGGCTTGGCACTGGCAAATCAGAAAGACATTCTGGAGCATATCCCTCTATTATCTCAATGTTGTCTGCCTTGAATTTGATTTTGTTTTTCTCGATAACTGGCACTGCGTTTTCATTTTTTTCTATGGCATAAACTCTTCCATCTGTTGCATTTAGAGCAATTTCTATGCTGACAGAACCAGTGCCCGCACCAACATCGTACACAACAGAATTTGGTTTTAATTTTAGTTTTGAAATTGTAACTGCACGAACATCTGACTTTGTCATTGGCACTTTTTCTACTCTCTCAAAAAGCTCGTCCGCCAAGCCAAACCTCAATGTGTTGTCCGCATTTTCATTTATAATAAGTGCTGCAGAAAGCGAGCTAAAACTCATATTCTTGAGTTCTTCGGCTGTTCCAGTTGTAATTTTTTCGTTTTTATAAGACAAATTTTCGCCAATATTTAAAACTACATCGCTCATATTATACTCACAAAGCAAGTTGCAAAGATAATTCACGTTGTTTTCGCCACCCAAAAGTGTGAAAACTTTTTTGTTATCTCTAATTTTTGAGATAATGTTATTTTGTCTGCCGTGTAGGCTTACTAGCTTTATATCTTCCCATGTTGTTCTAAGTTTTGAGCACAAATATATTGGTGAACTTATGCCACAAATTGGCTCTATATCTATATTTTTCAACTTTTCGTATATTTTTTTTGCACCGCTATAAAAGCCAATATCACCTGTAAAAACAAGTGCAATTTTTTGGCAATCGCTGTTATTTTCGATTAATTCTATAATTTTATCGCTATAAATTTCGCTGAAAACTTTTTTGTTATCCAGATTTAATTCTTCAATCAATCTTTTTGCACCTATAACTAAATCGGATTTTTTTATTGCATCCAGTGCCTTTGGGGTGATTA
Source organism: Clostridia bacterium (assembly GCA_044426425.1). GTDB lineage: Bacteria > Bacillota > Clostridia > Oscillospirales > Acutalibacteraceae > SIG603. The sequence continues at coordinate 1,726 of JAWXUN010000283.1, forward strand.
AATTATCGCCACCTAGTCCACAGGCGATAACAAAAACTTTTCTTTTTTCCTCTAACAAAAATTTTTCTGCTAGAATTTTTTGGGCAGAAGACAGTGAAACACCCTCTTTTTGCTCTGGTTTTTTGATTAGAACAAGTTCTAATCCCATATCTTTTGAAACTTTTAGTTTTTCCTCAAATCCGCCTTTTTTGCCACTATCTTTTGACAGCATAATTTTTATATCAAAGGCTTTTATCATGGCACAATTCAGTTCATAAGTAAAAGGTCCTTGCATCGCTATTATGTGTGATGGCAAAATTTCTGCCTTTTTGCACTCGGCAAGTGAGGCATCTAAGGGCAAAACTCTTGTGTATAATCTATCTATAAAGCCACAATTGATAAATTTTGCAAGCTCTTTTGAACCTATTGTGGAGAGAATGTTTCCTTTTGTATTCTTGAGATAATCGACTGCTGTTTCTGTGTTTTC
>JAWXUN010000284.1:0-2190 GCA_044426425.1 Clostridia bacterium
CGAGTAACACAATGGACTCGATGGTTGGATATAAAAACGAAAAATATATTTTGTTTGGACGAATTGCTGCAAGACTTGACGATGTAGCAAACTTTTTGCCAGCTAGAATAACAGCGTTTTTTATGATTATTTCGGCTTATATTATTGGTTTAGACGGCAAAAATGCATACAAAATTTATAGAAGAGATAGAAAAAACCACAAAAGCCCAAATTCGGCACAAACAGAGTCGGTCTGTGCTGGTGCACTTGGTGTTCAACTTGCAGGTGATGCAAGTTATTTTGGTTCGGTGATGAAAAAGCCAACAATTGGCGATGCAAAAAGAGAAATTGAGCCAGACGATATCAAAAAATCTAATAAATTAATGTATGCAAGTTCGATAATAATTTTGATTATCACAGTTTTGATAAGGAGCTTTTTATGATACATGGGGGAGATATTTATTCTTTTAAAAACGAAACAGGCATAGAGCCGATTGACTTTTCAGAGAACACAAACCCTTTTGGCTTGCCAAGTGGTGTTAAAGAGGCGATTGCTAATTCGCTAGACTCTTTCTGTGCCTATCCTGATTTAAATTGCAGAGATTTGTCAGAAGCAACGGGAAAATATTATAATGTCAAAAAAAAATATATGCTTTTTGGAAATGGTGCTGCGGATGTTATTTTCAAAATTTCTTATTTGCTAAAACCAAAAAAAGCTGTCCTACTCGCCCCAACTTTTGCAGAGTACGAAATCGCCCTAAAAAACACAGGTACAGAGATTGAGTATTATAATCTTTTAGAAGAAAACGACTTTGAGATAATGGAAGACATCATTGATTTTGTCAAAGACAAGCTTGTATTTATATGCAATCCTAACAACCCAACTGGCAAAGTGTGTAGCAGAGATTTGTTAGAAAAAATTGCAAAACCAGCCAAAATTCTTGTAATTGACCAGTGTTTTATGGACTTTGTTGATGAAAAAGATAGCCTTAGTTTTATAACAAAAATAGAAGAATACAAAAATGTTATCATCTTAAAAGCCTTTACAAAAATTTTTGCAATGGCTGGACTAAGACTAGGTTTTTGCCTTTGTTCAGATGTAAATATGCTAGAAAATATTAATGCACAGGGTCAGCCATGGAGTGTTTCAACCGTCGCACAAGTGGCAGGTGTCGCCTGTTGCAGTGAGTTTGAATATGTCGAAAGCAGTCTGATAGAAATAAAAAAAGAGAAAGAATTTTTGGAACATAATCTTTTGAATTTAGGATACAAAGTTTTTTCCAGCAAGGCGAATTACATTCTTTTTAGAGCAGAAAAAAACCTTGTGGATTTATTAAAACCACAAGGAATTATGCTTCGTTCTTGTTCAAATTATGTAGGACTAGATAAAAATTTTTATAGAATTGCCGTAAAAAAACACAAAGATAATGTAAAATTAATTGAAAACTTAAAAGAAATTGGCTGTCATAATTGACAGCCAATTTTGTTTTTATGCTTTTGTTAATTTGCCTATAATTGTAAAAATCAAAAACGCTACTATGTCAACAGCTACGATTGTTGAGCCGACTGGTGTGCCAGACAATATTGAAATAAAAAGTCCGATACAAGCACAAACAACCGAGATACTAGCAGAACAAATTGTTACGCTCTTAAAGCTTTTGCAGACTCTCATTGCAGAGAGTGATGGGAAAATTACAAGTGCGGTGATTAGCAAAGAACCAACCAAATTCATTGCCAAAACTATTATAATTGCGGTGATTATCGCTATCAAAAGATTATAGAAATTTACTTTTACGCCAATTGCATTAGAAAAATTTTCGTCAAATGTAACAGCAAAAAGTTTGTTGTAAAATAAAACAAATGCGACAATTACAACAACAGATAGAACGGCACACAAAATTACATCAGTTTCTGAAAGGGTCAAGATAGAAATTGAACCGAATAGCGTACTGCAAACGTCACCAGACAAATTTGCCGAGGTAGAGAATATGTTTACGAGTAGATAGCCGATTGCAAGCGAGCTTACCGAAATCATTGCGATAGATGCATCGCCCTTGATTTTGGTGTTTTGCCCTGCTCTTAAAATCAATATAGCAGAAACAGTTGTTATAAGTAAAATCAGTGGCATATCCTCGGTCATTTTGAGAACCGCAGCTATTGCCATTGCACCAAAAGCAACGTGAGAAAGACCATCGCCTATGTAAGATAGCC
>JAWXUN010000285.1:0-2172 GCA_044426425.1 Clostridia bacterium
ATGGTAAAAGACGGTTCGCCGTCTAAGTACAAAAGCACAAGACTTTTTCTGATTACTGATACCCTTGTGATAATCATTCGTCGTCAACCGTAATATCTATGCTTGTTTCAACTGCCGCTCTTGATTTTGCGTCAGTTTTTTCAACTTTTTCTGTTTCAACTTTTTTAGCCGTAGCTTTTTTTGTTTTAGATGCAAAAAGCTTGTCTTTGTTCTCTTTGATTTTTTCCTCAAGCTCTAGTGCGATTTCTGGATTGTCAAGAATAAATTGTTTTGCGTTATCTCTACCTTGACCCATTCTCACACCGTTATAAGAGAACCAAGCACCACTTTTTTGGACAATTTCTAGTGTAACTGCGATATCCAAAATTTCTCCTGCTCGAGAAATTCCTTGGCCATACATAATGTCAAACTCCGCCTCTTTAAATGGTGGAGCAACTTTGTTTTTAACAACTTTTGCTCTTGTTCTAGAGCCGATAACATCTGTTCCTGATTTAAGTGTTTCTATTTTTCTTATATCAATTCTGACAGATGCATAGAACTTCATTGCACGACCACCAGGAGTAACCTCTGGGTTGCCATACATAACGCCAACTTTTTCACGCAATTGGTTGATAAAAATTGCAACACAGTTTGTTTTTGCAATAACACCAGCTAATTTTCTAAGTGCTTGCGACATAAGTCTTGCTTGCAAACCAACGTGACTATCGCCCATTTCTCCCTCGATTTCTGCACGAGGAACAAGTGCTGCGATTGAGTCGATAACAATAACATCAAGTGCACCACTGCGAACAAGTGACTCGGCAATCTCTAGTGCTTGCTCACCTGTGTCAGGTTGCGACACCAAAAGAGAGTCTATATCAACGCCCAAAGCAGATGCATAAACAGGGTCTAGTGCGTGTTCTACGTCGATAAACGCAGCATTTCCGCCCATTTTTTGCCCCTGTGCAACACAGTGCAAAGCGACTGTTGTTTTACCAGAAGACTCTGGTCCAAAAATCTCTATAATTCTGCCACGAGGCAAACCGCCTATTCCAAGTGCCATATCTAGCGACACAGAACCTGTTGGAATTCCCTCTACATTCAGTGTGCTGTTTTGCCCCAAAAGCATAACTGAACCCTCGCCAAATTGTTTTTTTATATGTGCCATTGCTGTTTCAAGAGCCAATTGTTTGTCGGTTGGGTGACCGATGGTTTTTGTGCTTTTTTTCTCTGCTGCCATTTTTAAATTCCTCCGCTTATATGTATAAATTTATTATGTTTAAGTTTACCTCTATATTGTATCACAAAAAAAAGAATTTTTAAACACTTTTATTATAAAATATTTAAAGTCCTATAAAAAGTACAATTTAGACTTTTATTTTCTAAACTTTTGTGGTAAAATGGTATAATAATTTCAAGAATAAAAATACACGAGAGAGTGATAACGATGACGATTAAAGATTTATATAACTACGGACGACAAAAAATTGCTCACGAGAGCCTTATACTCTGTGAGGAATTATATGGATTTTCAAGACAAAAAATTCTCACAAATCCTGATACAGAAATAGATAATAGCGATATTTTTTTAGATGCTATAAAAAGGCGTTTAAACGGCGAACCACTGCAATATGTTTTGGGCTATTGGTATTTTGACGATATCCGTTTAACCGTGAAAGATGGGGTTCTAATCCCACGAGAGGACAGTTTGGTGCTTGTGGATTGTGCCGAAAAATTCATTAAAAATAACAATTACAAAATTGTTGATTTATGCTCTGGCACAGGGGCTATCGCCTTAGCTATTGCAAAAAGGTGCAAAAACACGCAAATTGAGGCTGTGGAGCTTTTTGAAACAGCTTATAACTGCCTTTGCGAAAATATAGATAAGCACGAAAAAGGACGAGTTGTGCCAAAAAATCTTGACATTTTCTCGTCCCAAAAGCTGTATAATAATTTAGATGTAATTGTTTCAAATCCGCCTTATATCGCAACTAAGGAAATATCCGAACTAGATATCGAAGTGCAAAACGAACCACACACCGCTCTTGATGGTGGTGCAGATGGACTGGATTTTTACCGCCATATCTGCCAAAACTGGAAATTTGCCCTAAGAAAAGGTGGCTTGCTCGCTGTTGAAATTGGCGAAACACAAGGCGAAGAAGTTTATAAACTCTTTGAAGAAAACGGCTTTGA
>JAWXUN010000286.1:0-2150 GCA_044426425.1 Clostridia bacterium
AAGACTCTTACAAGTTCAGTTTTACCTGTTCCAGTAGGGCCAACAAATATAAAAGAGGCTGGGTGTTTTCTTGGACTTAATTGAACACGGCTCCTTTTGATCGCACTGCCGATTAGCTTTACTGCTTCGTCTTGACCGATAATTTTTTCTGATATAGAACCTTCTATATTCGCTAATTTTATCAAGTCACTTTTGTGAATTTTTGTAGCTGGAATACCAGTCCAAAGTTCTATAACATAAGCTAAATCGTCTTCGTCTACATTTGCATAAACTTTTGACATATCATATTCTTCAAGTTGTTTTTGTGCAGTAGACAATTCGTATCTAGTTTTTGCCAATGCTTCAAAATCTAATGCTTCTTCAGCTGCTAGGCTCTCTTCACTTAACTTTAGATTTTTTACATTTTCAGTCAAGTTCTCGTATTCTTCAAGACTCTTATTTCTAAGAGCAGCACAGGTGCAAGCTTCGTCCAAAAGGTCTATCGCTTTGTCTGGCAAATATCTATCTGTGATGTATCTTTCAGAAAGAACCACTAAGCGTTTTGCAATTTCTTCGCTTACATTTACTTTATGGAACGCTTCGTAGTAATTTTTTATGCCTAGTATAACCTCTGTTGCCTCTGCAACTGATGGTTCGTTTATTATAACTGGTTGAAATCTTCTTTCTAGTGCTGAGTCTTTTTCGATATGTTTTCTGTATTCTTTGAAGGTTGTTGCACCGATAACCTGAACCTCTCCTCTTGACAAGGCTGGTTTTAGGATATTTGCAGCATTCATGCTACCTTCTGAGTCACCCGCACCGACAAGATTGTGAACCTCGTCAATAAAGAGAATTATATTTCCACTTTGTTTAACTTCTTCAATCAAACCTTTGATACGGCTCTCGAATTGTCCACGAAACTGTGTGCCAGCTACAAGTGAAGTTAAATCTAAAAGTTGAACTTCTTTGTTTTTGAGCTTTTGTGGAACTTTTCCATTAGCAATTCTGATTGCCAAGCCCTCTGCTATGGCAGTTTTACCAACACCAGGCTCACCAATTAAGCATGGGTTGTTTTTTGTTCTTCTTGAAAGAATTTGAATAACTCTTTCTGTTTCTCTATCTCTACCGACAATGGTATCTAACTCACCTCGTCTTGCTTTTCCTGTTAAATCAGTGCAATAAAGCTGTAAGTTCTTTTTCTTTTGTTTGTGAAAATCTTTTTTTACTTTTGGATTTTCAGTAGTAGGATTGTTATCAGAATTTTTTCCAAAAATTTGCTCTATTGGAAGTGACATTGAACCACCAAATGAAAAATCGTCTTCTTCGTCAGTTTCCATAAGCGAAGTCATACTATCAGACATTGACTCTAGCATTTCATCGGTAATTCCCATTTGTGCCATTATATCGTCAACAGGTTTTAAGCCTCTTTCTTTCGCACAAACAAGGCATAAGCCCTCGTTTTTATCTGGTCCTTGTGAAATAAAGACAACAGCTGGTCTTTTTTTGCAAACAGAACATAATTTTAACATTTTATTTTCCTTTCAAATGCCAAATAAAACTAATGCCTAACGCCTTAGTTTTTATTTGCTTTATTGTATATACTATACACCACTTAATGCAAAAATGTATAAACAAGTTATTAATTTTTAAAAATAATTATTTTTTATCATCATTAATTGATACAGTTTGGCTCTCTGACGTTTTAATTTCTTTGTAAATTTTAAAATATTGTACACTACTATACACCATTACAAAGACTGTTATACTCAAAAGAACGATTGACACAGGCAAAAATATATCAATAGAAACTTTTGATATATGCATAACAATTATAACTGTCACAGATAAATAAAACATGACTGTGCCTAATTTTCCGTACCATTTTGCAGCACTAGGTCTTTTCTTTGACTTTAATAATAATGTTGCAAAAAAAATCATAGCTAATTCTTTTGCTAACATAATTGCCAAAAATGGAAATAATATCGGAAAATTTATTGCAACACAAATCGCAATGGCTATTTGAGTTAGTTTATCCGCAAATGGGTCTAACATTTTGCCAAGTTCTGTAATTTGATTAAATTTTCTTGCTATAAGTCCATCTAGCATATCTGTAAGACCAGAAAAGACAATTAAAGTTGCCGCAACTACAATGTTATGATTGAGAAAATAAT
>JAWXUN010000028.1:0-11589 GCA_044426425.1 Clostridia bacterium
TGATGATGAGTACGATGACGATGATGAGTATGACGACGATGATGAGTACGATGACGATGATGAGTACGATGATGATGATGAGTACGACGATGATGATGAGTACGATGATGAAGATGAGTACGATGATGAAGATGAGTACGAAGGCGAAGATTATAGCGAATATATAGTTGACGAAGACAAATAATTTTAATACCCACTGAATAATTTATTCAGTGGGTATTTTTTTTAAGATGGTTCGTATTTTACACAAGCGACAGTTATGCCTGTCACGGAGCCAGCACCCATTTTGTATAGGGTTTTGGCGCACTCACACAAAGTTGCACCAGTTGTGAGAATATCATCTATAAGCAGAATTTTTTTGCCACGCAAATCCTCTGTAACAGCATAGACGTTTTGAATGTTTTTCCAACGGAGTTTTGCATTTAAGCTGTGTTGGGTTTTGTTGCTCTTAACTTTTTTGATATAGTCTTTAACAGGGATATTGCTAAGTGTTGAAAGGTTTTGGGCTAACAATTTTGCTTGATTATACCCACGCTCGTATTCGTGTTTTTTAGTCATGGGGACATAGCAGATAGCGTCGTAACTATCAAGATTATACTTGTGAAAAAGAGGATAGATAACCGACATAAATTTTTTTGAATAAGAATAAAAGCCATGAAATTTTAAATGCCTTATATTCTTTTGTATTTCATTTTCGTATAAATCAAGACTATAAACTTTTAGAAAAAACCTTTGTCTTGAAACTCTTATGTTAAAGATGCGTTCAATAAAATCGTCAGGCAAACATTCTTTGCAAGCGTAAATTTTTGGCGGAAGATATTCGCCGCAGAAAAGGCAAGCGTTTGGAAAGAAACAATGATAAATTTTGCTGAAAAAATTAATCATTTCAAGTTCTCCAAAATCATGTTTTTTAAGCCTGTGTATCTAAGAGTTTTTCTGTCATTTTTAATCATTTGTTCAATGATATATTTTTCACCGATTAAGATAAGTATGCTTTTTGCTCTGGTTACGCCAGTGTATAAAAGGTTGCGATACTTAAGCTTATCAGTCGTTTTGAATAGTGGCATGATAACAGCTGGGAACTCGTTTCCTTGGCTTTTGTGAACAGTGATAGCGTAGGCGTGTTCGAGTTCTTTTCCTGCTTGTTCAAATTCATAAGTGGCAAATTTGTCGTCAATCTTAACTTTTATTATTCCTCCGTGTTTGTCAATTTTTGTTATCATTCCGATGTCGCCGTTAAAGACACCTTGTCCCATAGTGCCATCAGGTTTTTCCCACGGCAATTCGTAGTTATTTTTTATGTGCATGACTTTGTCGCCCTCACGAAAAATTGTTCCCATAATATCATGCTGATTTTTCTTTTCGCTTGCTGGGTTTAAACGCTCACGGATAACGCTGTTGAGCTGTTCTGTGCCAGCAGTGCCTTTTTTTGATGGGCACAAAATCTGGATATCATCAGCAGGGGAATAGGAGTAGGTTTTTGGGAGTCTTTGTGCGATAAGGTCGCTGACTGTTGACACGAGTTCTTCATCTGATTTTTTTTGCATAAAGAAAAAGTCGCTATTCACTTTTGTTATGTCTGGAAAATCGCCTTTGACAATTCTGTGAGAGTTCATTACGATAAGACTTTCTCTGGCTTGTCTAAAAATTTCTTTTAGCATTATTGTTGGGATAATATCTGATGCGATTAAATCGCCGAGAACATTTCCAGCACCAACGCTTGGCAACTGGTCTGTGTCGCCAACCAAGATAAGACGGCAACCCAATGGCATGGCAGAAATGAGTCCTTCCATAACTGGGATATCAACCATTGACATTTCGTCTACTATCACAGTGTCACATTCAAGAGGGTTTTTCTCGTTTTTTATAAAAATAGGATTATCTTGGTCGTCCCAATCAACTTGGAGCATTCGGTGAATTGTTTTTGAGTCTTCGCCAGTTAGTTCGCTCATTCTCTTGGCGGCTCTGCCAGTTGGTGCGGCAAGAAAAACTTTTTCACCTTTTCTTTTTAATATGCTGATTATTCCATTTAGCGTTGTTGTTTTGCCTGTTCCAGGGCCTCCTGTCAAAATAAGCAAGCCTTTTTCGAGTGCTGCTCTTATAGCTTTTTTTTGCAAATCAGCGTAATTGATATTATTGGTTTTTTCGACATTTAGAATTTCGCCCTCGATATTGGTTATAGAATGTGCGGGATAGCGGAGCATTAGGTTAATTCTCTCGGCTATGTACTCTTCACTCTTGAAATATTTTGGCAAAAAGATAAATTCTTCTTCGTTAAAACTCTTGCAAATAAGGTCGCCACTTTCGCATAATTCAAGCAGTGACTCTTTAGTTATTTCGATAGAAACAGTGAGCATATTTTTTGCGGTGGATATCAGTTTTGAAACAGGAATACAGCTGTGACCGTTGTTTGCGTTGTGGCGTAGGACATGGATAATTCCGGCACAAACTCGCCCTTTTGACTCGTTAGGTTTGTCCATAGACATGGCGATTGAGTCGGCTATTGCAAAGCTAATTCCGATAAACTCGTGACATAGGCAATATGGGTTTTCTTTGACAAGATATATTGAATCTGTCTTATACATTTTCCAAACTTTTATTGCATCTTCTGGTCTTACACCATAATTAGAGAGGTATAACATGAGCTCTCTAATACCATAGATTTTTTTCATCTCTTCGCTTATTGCTTCGGCTTTTTCTTTTGTTATTCCTTTGATTTGCGTTAGTCTAGTTGGGTCGTTTTCTATCACATCTAGCGAGTTTTCGCCAAAGGCATCTACAATTCTTATAGCGGTTGCCTTGCCTATGCCTTTTATTGCACCAGAAGAAAGATATCTTGAGATAGCAGCGACTGTGCTTGGGCGAACCCTCTCGAATGTGTGAGCCTTGAACTGTTGCCCAAAACTTTGGTGATATGTCCACTCGCCATAAATTTTTAGCTCTTCGCCTTTGTTTATATATGGGAAAATACCGACAACGGTTATTGCGTCGTTGTCAGTTTCCATTTCCATAACAGTGTATTGATTATTTTCGTTGTGGAAAACAACTCTTTCCACTGTTCCGTCTAGTTCGTATAAATCCGCCATAGTTTCACCTTTACAAAATATAATAATCTTATTATACTACATTTTTCACGAAGATAAAAGACTTACATTAGGAAATTTTATAATTAATTTTTTTATAATATGTCCGATCTCGTCGCTGTTTGTTTGGTCGATAAGTAAAATTTGTACAGCCGTGCCCATTTCCATCCATTTTAACCTTTCGATTATAGAGCGGACGGTGTTTTCGGCATCGTCGGCATTGGTGATAACCGCCGCCATATAAAGGTTTGTGTGGCGAGGTTTGTAGAGATAAAAAACACCTTTTCTGAATAAATCAACAATTCCTAAAGTTGCTAAAAAAGAGAGAATAGCCCAAAAAATATAAATCATAAGAACCTCCAAAACTAGGATTTGTTAATATTATATGCTTGTTATTGTTTTATGTGAAAATTTTGTTTATGGGCAAAATCCGACAAATTTTTATGGGACAAGCCTGTACAATTAATTTATGATAGATTTCAAAAGAGAGGGATTTTTTAAAATGAGTGTTAAATTTGAATTTAAAAGTGAAGTGTTAACAGCCAAACTAAGTGGTGACATTGACCACCACAGTGCCGTGGCTTTGAGAGAAAAAATTGATCAGCATTTGCAGAATATAAGACCCTGTGTGTTAAAGCTAGATTTTCGTTATGTTCCGTTTATGGATAGCTCGGGCATTGGTCTAATTCTTGGCAGAATAAAGCTAATCAAGCGTTGGGGTGGAAAAATTGTCTTGTCGAATATTTCGGAGGACATGGCAAAAATGGCAAAGATAGCCGGTGTTTTCTCACTAGTGTCTAAGGATATCGGAGGTGATTTTGAATGAAAGCTATAAACAGTGCAGAGGTGAAATTTCAGTCTGTTTCAGGGAATGAGGCATTTGCAAGAGGTTCTGTAACAGCGTTTTTGTTATCGCTTGACCCAACTGTTTCTGAATTATCGGATATAAAAACTGCTGTTTCGGAGGCGGTTACGAATGCGATTATACATGGATATAAATTTAAAAAAGGCATTGTGTACATAAATATGTACATATACGAGGACGGAAAGTTTTTGGTGAAAATCCGTGATAAGGGCTGTGGTATTGAGGACATAGAAAAGGCGAGAGAGCCACTTTTTACAACAGGTGGAGAAGAACAGGCTGGTATTGGCTTTGCGGTTATGGAAAGTTTTTGCGACAAAATTTCTGTTAAATCAACTCTTGGAAAAGGAACTTGTGTCAGTTTGACAAAGTTTTTACAAAAGCATGAAGAATGATTTTATAGAGCAAAACATGGGACTTGTCTATATGTGTGTTAAGAGGTTTGTGGGCAGAGGGGTTGACTACGAAGATTTGGTTCAAATTGGAAGTATCGGACTTATAAAAGCGACAAAAAAGTTTGATGAAGAGAGAGGGCTTAAGTTCTCGACCTATGCAGTGCCTGTGATAATCGGCGAGCTAAAGGGTTTTTTTAGAAGTGATGGCATTGTTAAGGTTTCTAGAAGGCTAAAAGAATTGGCGACAAAAAGTAATATTTTTATGGAGAAATATACAAAAGAAACAGGCATGATTGCGACAGTTTCGCAAGTTGCAAAGGCTCTTGGCGAAAAAGAAGAGGACATAGCCGAGGCTATGTGCAGTTGTGCGACAACGCTCTCTTTGACTATGAGCAATGAGGACGGCGAGAGCCAACTAGAAGTTGTTGTGCCAAGCGAAGAGCAAGAAATAACCGACAAACTTAGCCTAAGGCAAATAATAAACTCCCTACCACAAAAAGATAGGGAGATTATAAGATTGCGTTATTACAAAAATCAAACACAGACCGAGGTTGCAAAGGCGGTTGGTTGTTCACAAGTGCAGATAAGCCGAAGAGAAAAGAAAATTCTTTTGAAAATGAGAGAAGATTTAGGCTGAATAATCTATTTATCTCGGAGATTTTTTCCATAAGACTCCCTTTTTATAGATAACTTTGAATTAAAATTTTAAAGGCTATTGCGATTAAGATTATTCCGCCTAAAATTTCTGCTTTTCCTCTGAATTTGTCGCCAAATTTTTTTCCGATAAGAACACCGACAAAAGAAATAGCACAGGTTATAAGCCCGATAGTGATGCAAGAAAAAACGATGTTGACATTTTTGAGCATGGCAAAGCTAACGCCAATCGCCAGTGCATCAATGCTAGTTGCAATGCCCATCATTAAAAGTTGTGGAAGATTAAGCTTTTCTTTTTCGTCACTTTCTTCGTCTTTTTTGAGTGCTTCTCTAATCATATTAACGCCGATGAATATAAGCAAAAAGAAAGCGACCCAATCGTCACAGTCTGATATGTATTCGCTGAAACTACTGCCGATTAGCCAACCTATAAACGGCATAGCGGCTTGAAAAAAACCAAAGCAACAGGCGATTGACACAGCCTGTTTTTTGTCAGATTTTTTCATGACAAGTCCACGGCAAAGAGAAACAGCAAAGGCATCCATAGCAAGCCCAAAGGCAAGTAAAACAAGTTCGATTAAAGACATAAATTCCTCCAAATATGAAAAGATAAAAAGACTCCCCAATTAAAGGGGAGCTTTATTTATGTATATATATGCGAAAATTATTTCATTAATTCGCAAATTCTTTCCATACCTGATCTGCCAATTTTGAAAAGAGGAACTTTTACTTCGTTATGTTTCAAAAGACTCATAGAAATTTGTGCAAATGCAATACAATCAACTTCTTCAGCCAATTTATAAAGAGCATCGCAAACCATTTCGTCGTGCTTATCTCTGTCGCCAGAACATAGAACATCAAATGCACCGTCTGCTATTCTTGTTACGATTTCGATATCTTTGCCTTGTTCTGCTGCTTTTTCTCTCATAACTCTTTCAATTGCTCCTGGACTTGTTGGAAGAGTTGCTAGGATACCAATTTTTTTTCCAGCTTTTACAGCCATTTCTGCAACTGGTTCTTCGATATTTACAATTGGAATATTGATAAGTGGACGAATATATTTTGTAGCTTTGTTAACAGATGTGCAAGTTACGATAATTCCGTCAGCACCACTAGCCTCGGCAGCTTTTGCATAGTTGAGCATTCTTGAAGCAGTTGTTGGAGTCATTCCGCCGTCTGCAATAGTTGATTTTAAAAGGCTATCGTCCATGATGTTATAAACCTCTAAATCGCCAACTTCGTCAGCATAAGCTTTGATGTGCGGGTTGAAAATTATGTCCATAAAATTGTTCACTGTGTTGATAGTATAAAGTTTTTTTGCCATGATTGTTCTCCTCTTTTTTTATGTTTTTAAAAAAATATTTTACAAAATAGTTTTTAGTTGCTCTATAAATTGTTTTGCAACTCTTGGACTTCTTCCGCCGTTTCTTAGGGCGTGAGCTTCTGCTCTTATCATCAGTGTTTCTGTGTCCATATCTATATCGTGCATTTTTGCTAGACTTGTGATAATTTGTTCAAACAAATCTTTGTCTGGTTTTGAGAATGTGACTTTTAGACCGAAACGAGCTGAAAGGCTCATGAGTTCTTGGAGTGTGTCGGAAAGATGAATTTCTGTTCCTTGTCTGTCCTCAAAATTCTCTTTTATCAAATGACGTCTGTTTGATGTTGCATAGACAAGAACATTTGATGCTTTTCCGCCAACGCTACCCTCTAGTATCGCTTTTAGTGCAGCAAAGTCGTTATCATTGCTTGAAAAACTTAAGTCGTCTATAAACAAAATAAATTTGAGCGGATTAAAACTAAGCTTGTCAACTATGTCTGGAATTTGATATAGTTGATTTTTTTTGACTTCTAAAAGTCTTAGTCCCTCGTCCTTAAACTCGTTGCATATTGCTTTTACGGTGCTACTTTTGCCTGTTCCTGCATCGCCATACAAAAGAACATTGCTTGATTGCTTGCCACTTAGCAAAGCTTTTGTATTATTGATAATCAAATTTCTTTCTCTATCATAACCAGATAATTCGGAAATTTTTTGTGGGTCTGGATATTTTACAGGAGAAATTGCTCCATCTTTTAAAACAAAAACATGATATCTTGCATAAATACCAAAGCCGTGTTTTGGTAAATCGTTAATTCTTTTTAGATATATTTCTTTTAAATCATAGTCGCTGTTAGTCCATGTTGGCAAATAATCGTCATAAGCCATTTTGTCTGTGATGTCTTTTGAGGATAACTTTGAAAGTTCTGATAGTACAGAAATTTCGTAGTTTAGGCACTCGTTTAGGCTTTCGCTAATTTTTGTATTTTTACAACAGGCTCTCATATATATATTATCATCTTCAAGCATATATTTAAGTATATATTCGCTGAAATTTTCGCTGTGCATAAAAAGTCTTAGCACAAATTCTGAATATATTTTAACAGCAGTTTGGTGTTCCTTCATATCGCTTGACAAAAGTTCGCCCAAGGCTTTTATAGTCTTTTTTGAAAGCAAACTTCTAAAAATAACCAAACTATTTAGTTTGATTTTTAATTTTTCAAAATCCTTCATATTCATTTCCCCTATGTATGCGTGGAAAACCACGCATTTTTTACGATTTTAACATTTGTAATCGTATAAAATTTCTTAAATCCTTTTCGCTCTTAAATTCATCTTTGTGCTCTTCTATTTTTTCTTTTATTTCATCAGGCAATGTTGAATAAGTCATTGGTCTTTTGAAAACAATTGGAACATAAACAGGAACACCCAAAACGGAATTTGAGAAACTTCCCCCAGAAAATTGATACATATTCATTCCTCCAAAATATTTTTAAAGCTTGCCTTTATTATTTTGGTTGATTAAATTTTTTTCATACAATTAAATTTCTGGGAAAATTTTTATTAGTTTTCTTCAAAAAGGCTTTTTACATATTCTTTGTCACCAACAAGTGCAGAAAGCATCAAGGAATACACATATTCTGGGTCTTTTTGAAAATTTTTCTTAATCATTTCGGCTTGTTCTTTGTCAGGAGCATAAAGACTTATTTTCATCATGTCAAAATCTCCACCTTTTACATGACAAGTAACATCAAAGCCACTGTCGGTCGATATTATATCAACGGGATTTTCTTTTTCGATTTTTGCGTGTTTAAGCATTGCAAAGGCACTTTCGAGTGCTTTATCTCTAACAGATTTTGGCAAACTATAATCAAGGCTGAGTGCAATTGACATACCTGTTTCTGAAAGACTAAAAAAATCGTTCTCGTCTTTTATGATATGGCCTTTTTTTGTTAGAGCTGAAATTGCGTCCATTATTTCAAAATAATTTGCCAGCCCCTTGTCACGAAGAATTTGTGCGATGTTTGTATCTTTTAAAACATTAGGAACGCTTTTGACTAAATAACAAACCAAAATTTTTATATCATTTTGCGATGTTAAACCACCAGGCTCAACCTCTGCACTGAATGCATCTATAACCATAAAAAAATCTCCTTTTCTGAGAATTTTATAAATACAGTTTTATACTTATTTATAATACTAATATTATATTACACTAAAAATCTTTAATTTGCAAATGTTATTTATAAAAATTTTTATAAATAGTTTGACATTTTTTTGTCAAATGTGTTAAAATGAATAGTAATAAAACAAAATAAGAATGGAATATAAAAAAATTATTAAAAAATTTTAAAAAATTCGTTGAAATGTATCCAAAAATGTGGTATTATATTTTTAGCTTAATATAATGCGGAAGAATAGCGTTTATTAGGTTAAGAGTATCCTTTTTCCCAAGAAAATAATTTATTCAAATTTTTTGGGTTATTCATAATTTGGTCTGAAAGGAGGATTTTTATGGATATAATGGAAATGTTACAAGTTGTTCTTATGGGTGTTTGTACAGTTTTTGTAATCTTGGTATCAATAATTTTGATTTGCAAAATTATGAGTGCATTAGTTGGCTCTGCTGTTAAAACAGCACCTGCTGCACCTGCTCCAAAGCCAGTACCAGTGCAAGCTGCACCAGTCACAAGCGACAAAGGACAATTAATAGCTGCTATTGGCGCTGCTATTGCAAGTGATATGGGAACTGATGTTTCTAATATCAAAATCCATTCAATCGTTAAAAAAGTCAACTAAAATTTTTTAGGTTTGGCAAGTTCCTTTTAGAAACTGAATTGTTTCTAAAAAAATAAAAATCTGATTTTTTAAAAAAAGAAAGGTAATTTTACTATGAGAAAATACAATGTTAATGTAAACGGCACTGCTTACGAAGTAACAGTAGAAGAAACAACAGGCACAGCTACACCAGCTCCAGTAGCTGCACCAGTAGCAGCACCAGTTGCTGCACCAGCACCAGTTGCTGCTCCAGCTCCAGTTGCATCAGGAGAAGGCACATCAGTTAATGCTCCAATGCCAGGAAATATCATTTCTGTTAGCGTTGCAGTTGGTGATACAGTTGCTGAGGGTCAAGTTCTTTGCATCCTTGAAGCTATGAAAATGGAAAACGAAATTATGGCTCCTTGTGCAGGTAAAGTGACTTCTTTAGCTGTTTCAAAAGGTGCTACAGTTGAAAGCAATGCAGTAATTTGCACAATCGCTTAAATTTGAGCTGTTGTAAAAAAATAATTTAAGGAGTGTAATTAATTTAAAATGGAAGCAATTATAAGTTTTTTAAACCAAACCGGTTTTGCACTCATAGCTGAAAATCCACTTTGCTTGGTAATGATCGCTATTGCATGTTTCTTATTGTATCTAGCAATCGTAAAGAAGTTTGAACCACTTCTACTTTTACCAATCGCATTCGGTATGCTTTTAACAAACCTACCAGGTGCAGCTATGTATCATCCAGAACTTTTCGCAGAGGGTCATGTTGACTGGACAGCTTTTTCTGACTCAGCTAATACAGGACTCATCGACTATCTATACTTAGGCGTTAAACTTGGAATTTATCCATCACTTATCTTTATGGGTGTTGGTGCTATGACAGACTTTGGCCCACTTATCGCTAATCCAAAAAGCTTGCTTTTAGGTGCGGCTGCTCAAGTTGGTATCTTTGTAACATTTATTGGTGCAAGCCTAATGGGCTTCTCAGCAAACGAGGCTGCATCTATCGGTATTATCGGTGGAGCTGACGGCCCAACTGCTATCTATGTAACAAGTCAATTGGCGGCTACTCTTTTAGGGCCTATCGCTGTTGCTGCTTATTCTTACATGGCTTTGGTTCCGGTTATTCAACCACCAATCATGAAAGCTTTGACAACAAAAGAAGAGCGTCAAATAGAGATGAAACAACTTCGCCCTGTTTCTAAAACAGAAAAAATTCTTTTCCCTATCATTGTTACAATCTTTGTTGCTTTAATTCTTCCTTCTGCAGCTCCTCTTGTTGGTTGCTTAATGCTTGGTAACCTTTTCAAAGAGAGCGGCGTTACAGAAAGACTTTCAAAAACAGCTCAAAACGAACTTATGAATATTGTTACAATATTCTTAGGCATATCAGTTGGTGCAACTGCAACTGCTGAAACTTTCTTGAACTTACAAACAATCCAAATCATGCTAATGGGTGTAACTGCATTTGCTATCGGTACTGCTGGTGGCGTTCTTCTTGCTAAACTTATGAACGTATTTTGCAAAGAGAAAGTTAATCCACTTATCGGTTCTGCTGGTGTTTCTGCTGTGCCAATGGCTGCTCGTGTTTCACAAGTTGTTGGACAAAAAGAGAAACCATCAAACTTCTTATTAATGCACGCTATGGGACCAAACGTTGCAGGTGTTATCGGATCAGCTGTTGCTGCCGGTGTATTCCTTGCACTATACTTATAATAATCTAGGAGGACTATAACTATGGTAAAAAATCCATTAAAAATTACTGATACTATTTTACGTGACGCTCACCAATCACAAGCTGCTACACGTATGACAATTGAAGACATGATGCCTGCTTGCGAGCGTCTTGACAACATCGGTTACTGGTCACTTGAGTGCTGGGGCGGTGCAACATTCGACTCTTGTATGCGTTTTTTAGGCGAAGATCCATGGGAAAGACTAAGAACACTAAAAGCTGCAATGCCAAAAACTCCACTTCAAATGCTTCTTCGTGGACAAAATGCTTTGGGTTACAAACACTATGCTGATGACCTACTAGAGCAATTTGTTAAACGTTCTATTGAATGTGGTATTGACGTTGTTCGTATCTTTGATGCTCTTAATGACATCAGAAATATGGCTGCTGCTATGCAATATACAAAAAATTATGGCGGTAAAGTTGAAGGAACAATCAGCTACACAAAAAGCCCAGTTCACAGCGAAACATACTTTGTTGAGTTAGCTATGAAACTTGAGGAAATGGGTGCTGACACAATCTGTATCAAAGATATGGCTAACCTTCTTCTTCCTTTTGAGGCTTATAGCCTTGTTAAAAAACTAAAAGAGAGAGTTGGAGTTCCAATTCATCTTCATACACATAACACAACAGGTACTGGCGACATGACTAACCTTATGGCTGCTCAAGCTGGTGTTGATATCGTTGACTGTGCACTTTCTCCAATGGCTAATGGTACTTCTCAACCTGCTACTGAGTCACTTGTTGCTACACTTCAAGGCACAAGCCGTGACACA
>JAWXUN010000029.1:0-11516 GCA_044426425.1 Clostridia bacterium
GAGGAATTCCTTTTCTTTATGTTTGTGTTTTTTTAAGCAATTGCATTATAACATAAATGAATCGGTTTTCCTTTTTTTTATTAAATTTTTATTGTTTTTTTCCTAATCAACACGCTTAGGCTTGCTCCAACCCTACATTCAAAAAATCCGTAAGGATTTCACAGTCATTATCAATTATCAATTGTCAATTATCAATTAATAATTCCTTAAGCTACCAACTACATTGAATATTTTAAATTATAAAATATAAAAAAAATTTGCAAAACTCTTGCTATTACTGCTTAAATGTGGTATAAATATCTTGTCGGATGTGTTGTGCTATAAACAAGCACAAATACGCAAAAAACTTTTGTGTATATTGCACAAAATCTTGTTTAACATAACATAAAACAAGTCCGCAAAATTTAATAATTATATTAAATTACTGTATTGGAGGCAAAAATGGAAAAATTCACCGCTGACTTTGAGTCATTAGGAAAAGTAAAATGCCCAGACTGGTTTCGTGATTTAAAATTTGGTATTTGGAGTCACTGGGGTCCTCAATCCGTTCCGATGAACGGCGACTGGTATGCAAAAGGAATGTATATCGAAGGTACAAGCCACTATAACTACCATTTAGCACACTATGGTCACCCATCAGAGTTTGGCTACAAAGACATTTGTAAACTTTGGAAAGCAGAAAATTTTAATCCAGACGAGTTAATGGCTAAATTCTATAAAGCTGGTGCAAGATATTTTGTTGGTCAAATGTCACACCACGACAATTTTTTTAACTACGACTCTGAGCTTAACAGAATGAACTCTGTTAAAGTTGGACCACACAAAGATATTTGTCAAATGTGGAAAGACGCAGCAGAAAAATACGATATGCCTTTTGGTTTGTCCGAACATCTTTCGGCTTCTTTCTCTTGGTGGCACACAAACAAAGGCTGTGATAAATACGGCCCATTTGCTGGTGTTCCATACGACGGAAACGACCCTGAATATGCTGATTTCTATCACAACAACAAAGAGCATTATCAAAGAGTAGACAGTCTATATATCAAAAACGGAAATATTCCTTGGTATACTCAAAATGAGGAATTTCATAAATATTGGCTAAAAGCAATGGACGAGGTTATTGCTAAATTCAAACCTGATATGCTTTATACAGATGGTGCATTGCCATTTGTTTCTCACAAAGACGAGTTTGACCCAAGTGGTTATAGCTATGGACTTGAGGCTGTTGCTAATCTCTATAACACATCAATTGACGAGCATGGTGAAAATCGTGCAATTTATACACAAAAAGATATTCGACCAGAAGTTAGACAAGTTGGTATATATGATATTGAAAGAAGCCAACTAGACTATGCCGACCCACTACCATGGCAAACAGACACTTGCATTGGCGGTTGGTATTATAATGCTCAAAGAGAATATAAATATCCAGAGCACGTTATTGAAATGTTTGTTGATATTATTGCTAAAAACGGTTCTTTGCTTCTAAATATCATTCAAAGACCAGACGGCACAATAGACAAACACGCTGAATACATACTAGATGAATTAGCTGTTTGGTTTGACATTTGTTCCGAAGCAATTTATTACACACGTCCATGGAAAGTTTGCATGGAGGGTGCAACAAGAGTTAAAACAAAAGGCATGAGCGAAGAAAAAGCTGTTTGGTCAGATGCTGATTACAGATTTGTTCAAAAAGAAAATACCGTTTATGCATACATATTAGCTCCTGCAAGTTCAAGAGTTGCTGTTATCAAAAGCTTTAACGAAGGCGAAGAAATTAAAAATGTACGTCTTTTGGGCTTTGGCGATGTCGAGTTTAGCCACAACTTTGGCGTTCTAACAGTTAAACTACCAGAAACACTTCCTACAAAATACACAAACTGTTTAGCTATTGAACTAAAATAAAAAATGTTGCACAAAGCAATTTAGGGAACGACGCCATACGTTGGAACTTAAGTAATTGATAATTGATAATTGACAATTAATAATTAATGTGAAACCCTCACGGATTTTTTGAATTTAGGGTTGGGGCTTGCTCCTCGTTATAATATAAATTTACATTAAAGTTAATGCCACTACCGATGGACGCATACGATGCGTCCCCTACGGAAAACTCCAAATTTTCCACATATTTGGCTTGTCCGTTGCAATGTTTTTTTGAATATAATAAACTGAAGAGCAGTAACACTTTTTTCATTGTGTTACTGCTCCTTTTATTTTTTTTAAAACTCTGCGACTCCTGTTGTTCTTGGGAATGGTAGAACATCTCTGATATTAGAAATTCCTGTTAAATACATAACCAGTCTTTCAAAACCTAGGCCAAAACCTGCGTGTTTGTTTCCGCCGTATTTTCTTAGGTCTAAGTACCACCAGTAGTCCTCTGGGTTTAAATCTAGTTCTTTAATTCGCTCAATCAAAAGCTCGTGTCTTTCCTCACGTTGACTTCCTCCAACAATTTCGCCTATGCCTGCAACTAACAAATCAACAGCTGCAACAGTTTTGTTGTCGTCGTTCATACGCATATAAAAAGCTTTGATTTCTTTTGGGTAGTCAGTTACAAAAACAGGTTTTTTGTAATGTTTTTCTGTCAAATATTTCTCGTGCTCTGTTTGTAGGTCTGCACCCCAAAATACTTTATATTCAAAATTATCGTTATTTTTTTCTAGTATTTCAACTGCTTCTGTGTATGTCACTTTTGCAAAGTCTGAGTTTACAACGTGAGTTAAACGCTCGACTAAACCTTTGTCTACAAATTGATTGCAGAACTCTATGTCTTGTTTGCAATTTTCTAGCACGTAATTAATAACGTATTTAATCATATTTTCGATAAGTTCCATATCGTCTTGTAAATCAGCAAAAGCAATTTCTGGCTCAATCATCCAAAATTCTGCTGCGTGTCTTTGTGTATAAGATTTTTCTGCTCTAAATGTAGGGCCAAATGTGTATGTTTTGCCGAATGCCATAGCCATGCACTCTGCCTCTAGCTGACCTGAAACAGTTAAAGAAGTTGACTTTTGGAAGAAGTCTTCTTTGTAGTCAACATTGCCTTTGTCATCTCTTGCAGGCTCGTTTATATCTAGTGTTGTAACCTTGAACATCTCGCCAGCACCCTCGCAGTCACTGCCTGTGATGATTGGTGTGTGGGCATAGATAAAGTTTCTCTCGTTAAAGAACTTGTGTATTGCATAAGACGCAACAGAGCGAACACGAAAAGCCGCACTGAAAAGGTTTGTTCTTGGTCTTAGGTGAGCAATTGTTCTTAGGTACTCTGTTGTGTGTCTTTTCTTTTGGAGTGGGTAGTCTGGTGTTGATGTTCCAACAACCGAAACAGCCACTGCGTGAATTTCGAAAGCTTGTTTTGCGTTTGGTGTTTCCAAAACTATTCCTTTTACCTCAAGAGCTGCACCAACATTTTGTGATGCAATTTCTGCAAAGTTGTCTAGCTTGTCCGCCTCAAAAACAATTTGAACACCTTTGAAAGATGAACCATCGTTAAGCTCAATAAAGCCAAGAGCCTTTGAATCTCTGATTGTTCTAGCCCAGCCACAAACTGTAACTTCTGTATTTTTGTACAAGGAGATATCCTCGTATAGTTTTTTGATTTCTGTGCGTTTCATTAATTTTCTTCCTCCGAAGTTTCTTCTTCGTCTTTCTTGAATAAATTTGTAATTTTATCAATAAAATCAGGTGCTTGTTGAATTAGCCTGTCTATCGAACTGTTAAACGGCTCAATTTGAGTGAATTTTACGTTGCCATTTTTTACAACTAAAAAACCAATAGGAGCAACAGTTACCGCACCACCAGCACCACCAGCAAACAGCCCTGTTTGGTGTTTGGACGGAATGTCTGAACCACCAGAGGCAAAGCCATAGTTTAATTTTGAAATTGGAATGATAATTGTGCCGTCAGAAGCGACAATTTCTTTGCCTATAATTGTATCAACATCAACAGTTGCTTTGATTTTTTGCAGTGTTTCGCTCATAAGTCCATTAACTTTGTTCTCACTCATAATATTGCTCCTTGTTATTTTTTGATTATTTCTTTAATAGTTTTTATCATCATTGAGAGTGCGTGTTTTATTATAAAAATTGGCATAATCGAGATTGCTGTTTCTGCGATTAGCACTGTTTTTTCTGATTTATAGTCTATGTCAACGCTCGCCCTTATGTCTTTTGCCTTTGGCAAGGCTGTGACAAGTGCCGAAAACGGATAGATAATTTGGCAAGCTTGCCCGTATTGATTTGCACAGGCACTTGCATCTTCTCCGCCAGCCTTTAGGTATATGTCCAAATACTTGATTTTGATATGTTTGATAATTCCATAAATTCCTTTTGATATAGCCACAGAAAGTTCTTTTAAAAACTCTAAAAAATCTATAAAACCTTTTCTGTCGTAGAAGTCTTTTATTTTTTCTAAAACAGCATTTTTCTTTTTTTCGCCTTCTTCTGTTTTAGGAACTTCTTTTGGAGTTTCTTCTTTTTCTGGCTCTTTTTTATCCAAAAGTTTTATTACATCTATTTTAACAAAAAAATACTTAACAATCAAGCCTATATTTTCGTTATAAGTAAAATAAATTTGCAGAGGAATAAGGGTTAAAAGCAAAACAAAAGCAATTATTCCCAAGAAAATATATAATATAATCAAAAAAATTCCTCCTTAAGTTAACAAAATTTTTCAAGCCCAAACTTATGCCTTGTTTTCTTCTTTTGGCAGTTCTGGCAGTTTTTCTATTGATGTTAAATTAAAACATCTCAAAAAATTTTCTGTTGTGGCGTAGACAAGTGGTCGCCCTGCAAGCTCTAGCCTGCCACACTCTGTTATCAACTCTTTTTGTGACAAACTGTTGATAACTCCTGTGCAGTCAACCCCTCTAACTTGCTCGATAAATGATTTTGTCACTGGCTGATTATAGGCAATTAGCGACAAAACTTCCATCGCTGCACCAGATAGACTTGTGTTTTTCTTGAGGTTTATAGCCATGCGAACTTCTTCTATATAATTTGAATTTGAGCAAAACTGCAAAGAATTTTCTAGGTGCAATAGTTGTATTCCGCTGTCTTTTGAACCATATTTTTCTTCTAGCATATCTATGATATACTCAAGCTCTTTTTTTGAAATTTCTAGCGTTTGCATAATTTTTTCGGTTTCCACAGGCTCGCCACTGGCAAACAAAATCGCCTCGAAAGCACCTGTTTTTTGATTAATGTTCACGAGTACCTCCACTTTGCAAAACTAGCTTTATGTCGTCCTCTGTTTCTTCTATCAAAACTCTGTTGCCCTTGACTAGTTCCAAAACTGCCAAAAAAGTCGCAACTCTTTCTGACCTATCTATTTTGTTTTCAAAAAGCTGTGAAAAACTTGTTTGGCGATTTTTGACGAGTTTTCTTAGAACAAAAACAATTTGAGAAGAAACAGAAACAATTTTGTGAGATATAATGCCAGAAAATTTGTCCTTTGGCGGTGGCAAAAATCTTTTTCCTCGTCCAACAGCCAAAAAATAATACTTAATTAATTCTTGTGCATCATGTTCTCTTTTATACCTCAAGTCTAGCGGTATTTTTTCTTCGTTTCTGACAAGTTTGTCTAAATCAACTTGACGGCTTAGCTTTTGTGCAACTTCTTTGCACATTTGATACTCAAGCAATTGTCCAACAAGTTCTCTCTTAAGTTCTTCTTCTTCTTCTTTAAACTTTGGCAAAAGCGAAAGGCTTTTTATATAAACCAGTCTTGCCGCCATGTCCAAAAACTCGCTTGTTATCTGCATATCTTGCCCTTTTAGTGCGTTTATCTGCTCCATGTATTGCTCCAAAAGAGTTGATATGGGAATATCGTATATATTTATTTTATTTTTTGATATAAGGTTCAAGAGAATATCCATAGACCCCTCATAAACCTCTATTTTGTATGAAAATTCCATCAGTTATCCTATTATGCCCAACAGTTGATATGGGAACAATGCTATGTTGATGATGATGTCATAGAAAAAGTTTTGTGCAATGCTAAGCGGTGTAGAAAGTGTCCCAGAAAGCATAAGAACAAAAAATATCATATAAAAATATCTTTGCAAAGAATAATATTGATACATTGCCCTATCGCTTAAAAAAGCTGCAATAATTCTTGAGCCGTCAAGCGGTGGAATTGGTATAAGATTGAACACAGCAAGGCTGATGTTTATTATAATGTAATATTGGAAAAACATAATCAAAAATTCTGTAACCGCATTTGTTGGTGCAAAAATCACAACAGGCACAAATATGCACGCACCAACCAATGCCGCCAAAAGGTTTGACACAGGACCCGCAAGGGCAACAATCGCCATATCTCTTTTTGGGTTCTTAAAATTTCTTGGATTAACCTGAACAGGCTTTGCCCAGCCAAAGCTAAAGAGCAACAAAGCGAGTGCACCGACAGGGTCAACACTTGCGAGTGGATTGATAGTTAGGCGTTTGTCATACTTTGGAGTTGGGTCACCAAGCTTGTATGCAACGATGCCATGAGCAAATTCATGCAGTGGCAGAATGAAAAAAATGATAAAAAGCACGGAAACAATTTGTGCCACCATCATCTCGAAATCGACCGAACCGCCCGAAATTAATGTTTTTATTGAACTATATAGCATAATAAATACTCCTTTTCTTTGTTATTATAATACATTTTTAAAAAAAACTCAATTACTTTTAAAAAAAACTTGATTTTTCCGTAATTATCTGTTACAATAAATGATGTTGCAAATTACGATATTACCTTATAAGGAGGTGCAAAACATGGCTAAATGTGAAATCTGTGGTAAAGGCGTATCTTTCGGTATCCAAGTATCACACTCACACAGACGTTCAAACAGAACATGGAAACCAAACATCAGACGTGTTAAGGCAATTGTTAACGGAACACCTAAACGTGTATACGCTTGCACTCGTTGCCTTCGTTCAGGTAAGGTTACACGTGCTATCTGATAAGACTGAAAATTCGGAGCCTTTGGGCTCCTTTTTTCATGCCCTTTTTTATAAATTCTTCACAAACCTTGCAAATTTGCCTGTCGCTTCTTTTTGAAAGTGTATATCGGCAGATTTGCATTTTTTTTCGACATAATCATCAACTTTATCAAAAAACTCAATCTCAACTTCGTAATCTGTTATGCCAAGATATTCGTTTTTGTCTAGGCATAGTTCTGTTTTGTCTATGTCAAAAATCATTCTCGTTGTTTTTAGCGAACCAATTTTAGAGAGCTCGCCTGTTTCAAAACCAAGCAGTTCTTGCATTAATTCTGCCGGCAGTGTTTCTGGAACTTTTTCAACTTCTCTTTCAATCTCTTTTGAAACGTGCAATGCACCGACAAAATTTTGTGGCACTTTTATTTGAATTAAATTTTTTTCAGCTGTTTCTCTGACTCTCACTGTGATTTTTTTGTCTTTCAAAACATCGCTTTTCGCTGTGAAATAGTGGTTTGTTTGAACAACTGTTTTATGCCAATCAAAAAGTTTTTGAAATTCTTCGTATTTTTCTTTGCTTATAATCTCTTTTATTTCTCTTTCAATCATATAAAAAACTCCTTAAAACAAGCCTATTATCAAAAAATATATTGGAACAACTAAAAGTGCTGGCAAAAAGTTCATGGTTTTAACATTTATAGCTTTTAAAAGACTCAACCCTGTGCACATGATAAGCACACCGCCAACAAGTCCAATTTCTGTCATAAGTGCATCTGTTAAAAACGGTGCTAGTGCCGTTGCTCCTAAATAAATTGAGCCTTGCCACAAAAACAAAATTCCTGCTGCAAATATAATAGAAATTCCAAAGCTAGATGCCAATACCATTGAGGTAATCAAATCCAGTGTTGCATTTGTAAAAAGCAGTGTGTGGTCGCCATAAAGGGCACTTTGAATTGGCCCTAATATTGCAAGCGTGCCTATACAAAACAACAAAACAGCAGTCACCAGACCCTCTATATTGCCGATTTTCTTAAACCTTTTGCCTAAGTTGTCAACTCTGTCCGAAAGATTAAGTGTACCGCCGACAAATCCACCTATTGCAAGTGCCACGATAAACAGCACTGGTGCTGTGCTGTTGCCCATGTTTGAAACAATGGAGTTAACACCGATTGCCGTGGCAGCAAGACCGATAGCTTGCATCAAAATCTCTGTTTGCTTTTCGTTTAGCACCTTTTTAACAAGGCAACCAACAAGTGTTCCGATAATTATAGTTGCCGTATTGGCATAAGTTCCTATCATTTTTAGCCTTTCAAAAATTATTCTTCTCTTACATCAATAGAATAATTATCTCTATCTTTTGTGAGATTTATGTTATAATACGGGTCGCCGTTTTCAAAAATCTTCGCCCATTTTGTTCTTAGATTATTTGTTTCTTTTTCAAAACGTGCCTTTTTCTCTGGACTATCCTCGTAACCTCTTGTGACAGACTCGTGGTGGTATAGCTCCGCAAAAGGAGTTAGACAAACAAGCAGTCCAAGCTCACGGACTTTTAGGCAGAAATCAACATCGTTATAAGCCACGGCAAAGTTCTCTTCGTCGAGTCCCAAAACCTCTTTGTAGATATCTTTTTTCACCATAAAACACGCCGCCGTTACGGCAGAATAGTTTTGAACAACATAGAGTTTTCCCATATATCCTGGGAACTCTCTTGGCACATCTTTGTGAATATGTGCAGCAGCACCGCCAAGCCCAATTACAACACCAGCGTGTTGAATTTTGTTGTTTGGATAATAAAGTTTTGCACCGACAATGCCAACATCTTTTCTTTGCGAGAACATCAGCATTTCTTCAATCCAGTTTTCTGTGATAACTTCTATGTCGTTATTTAGCAAAATAATATGCTCGCCACTGCAAAAATTCACTCCATAGTTATTTATTTTTGAATAGTTAAAAGTTCCGTCTGTTTTGTATGTGACAACTTGTATGTTTTTGTGTAGCTCCAAACTTTTGTAGTAGTCAAATGTTTCTTGCTTTTTGCTGTTGTTTTCTACAATTATAATCTCATAATTTTTATAGGTGCTTTTTTCTATAATAGAATTAATGCATCTTTCTAAGACATCTTTGTTGTCCATATTTGGAATTAACACAGACACCAAAGGACTTGCCAAAAGTTTGTATTTTATGCGGTATAAAGAGGCGATTTTTGTGCTTTCTATTCCCTCTGTTTCAATGCCACATCTTTTTAAATGATTAAACACAGCCTTTTGACCAGCTTCTATTGCATAGGATTTTGAGTCTACATTTTTTGCAACGGAATTGTTGTGTGCTCGCCAAAAATACAAGACTTTTGAAACATGGGCAATTTTCTCTGCCTTTTCTGTTAATCTTAAAATCATGTCGTGGTCTTGTGAACCATCTAGCTCTTTGTTAAACATTCCAACTTTTTCTTGTAATTCTCTTGAGAAAACAGAAAAGTGGGTGATATAGTTAAACGAACGCAAATTATCAATCGCAAAATCTGGCTTGAAATGAGCCGCTTGAACATTTTTTATTTTGCTCATGCTTTTCTCAAAAATCAGCTCGTCACAATAGATAAAATCTGCATTGTTCTCGCAAATCTCTTTCATATAAAAATATAAAACAGCTGGGTGAAGTAAATCGTCGTGGTCAAAAAGGGCGATATATTCGCCACTTGACATCTTTATGCACTCGTTTGTATTTTCGGAAATGCCAAGGTTTTTTTCTAGCTTTTTATATATAATTCGGCTGTCTTTATCTGCGTATTCAAGCGAAATTTTTTCAACAAAATCAAAATCTTTTGTGCTTCCGTCTGCTAGGCAAAGTTCCCAATTTTTGTATGTTTGACTTTGAACGGACTCAATCATCTCTCTCAAAAAATTTTCTGGTGTGTTATAAAGCGGAACTAATATGCTAAATTTTATATCTTTAGAAAACTTTGTTTTTTCTTGCACAAGTCTGTCATTTTCGGTGAATGCAAGTTTTTTCTCGAGAGCTTTTCGCATTCTTTGTTTAACAGAAAGATAAAAAAGTGCCTTATGAGAGGTCGCTTTTATTCCATTTTCTTTTAGATAAACCAATGTTTTGTATGGTATTCTTGTCACTGGGTTTAACTCTAACTTTTTAAGTATTTTTTTCATATAAATCCTTTTTCATCGTCGTTATATATACAAAATAAATTTGTCTTGATTTTTTTTGAACACCAAAAGTCCGATTAATAGCGACACTATCGCAAGGACTATGCATATCAAATTTTCTTCTAAGCTTGGCACTTCACCATACAAAACGCAATCTCTAAAGAAATTAACATAGTGATAAAGTGGGTTAAGTTTCATAAAAACTGCGATGTTTTCTGGCAAAGCCTCAATAGGATAAATTATAGGCGTGAAATATGTTAGAGCGGTTATCAAAACACTGTATAGGTGCACAATATCTCTGAAAAATACAGCCATAGACGCTAGGATTAAGCCGACACCAATAGAAAAAACAAATGTATATATAAGTCCAAGTGGGGATATAAAAATCGTTGCATAAAGCTCTGTGTTTGTTAAAACCATAACAAAAAAAACAGCGATTAGCGAAAACAACATATTAACAAACGCAAAAATTATTTTTTCTAGCGGAAATAAATATTTTGGCATATAAACTTTTTTGATTAAACTAGCAGAATAAATAACCGAGCTCATCGCACCTGTTGTAGCCTCTGAGAAAAAGCCGAACACTGTTGAACCAGTAAGATAATAAATAGGAAAATTTGGTATGTCAAATCTGAAAATAGTAGAGAAAACAGCTGTTATAACAAGCATCATTAAAAGCGGATTTAAAACACTCCAGACAATGCCCAAAACAGATCTCCTATATTTTAGTTTTATATCTCTTGATGTAAGTTCTTTTAAAAGCGGTATAAACTTTTTAAAAGTCAAAATTTGTGAAATCATTTATACTTTCCTTTCAGTTATATCTTGCCATTGTTCGCAAGTTTTTTTATTAAAGATAAAAATAGTGGAAACAAAAATTTTGGCACAAAAGGCAAAGTTGTGTCAAAAAGCACATGGTGTTTTCCAAAGTTTTGATATTTTTTTATGATATCCTTGTCTTTTTTGTTTGGTTTTATAAAAAATCTTTCTCTTGCCAACAGCCAATATTCGTAATCCGACAAAAATTTTTGAACATCTTCACAGTCACAAAGTCTTGCTTTGAGTGCACGAGTTTTTTCTAAAAACTGCCTAATTCTCAAATTCAAATAATCTTCTTTTGTCTTAACCCCAAGCA
The DNA here is from genome assembly GCA_044426425.1 of Clostridia bacterium. GTDB lineage: Bacteria > Bacillota > Clostridia > Oscillospirales > Acutalibacteraceae > SIG603. The sequence goes on from JAWXUN010000029.1 coordinate 11,223, forward strand.
TAATTCCTGTTTGATTTGTGCCATGTTGTCTGTAAGAAATCAGCGGATTTTTCATTTTATAAAAATCGCCGTGCATAGAAGCGAAAATTGCGAGCCACTGGTCGTGCACAACCTCTGTCTGAAAAGGAATTGCTTTTTTTGCAATATCCGTCTTTATCATCATAGCACAGCCTGTGACAAAATTTGTTATAACAAGGTCTTTTGTTAGCTTTTCGCCCTCTTTATACACAACTCGTTTTCTTATATCCGCAAAACTGTCTGCAATTTTTTCGTCCTGTGCGTCAATAACTCGCA
>JAWXUN010000030.1:0-11474 GCA_044426425.1 Clostridia bacterium
CCCCACGGTGCAGGGTAGTGACCCATCATATAAGTATAACTAGTGCCATAAGAAATTGTGAACGACAATAGAACAGATGACAAAACTAAGACAATAGAGATAATGCTAACGCAAACTCTTACCGCCCATTTGCCATTGAGAACAGAGGAAATAATTCCGCCGAACATTGCAAGAACTATTGTGAAAAACGGAAAGTTTTGAACAAAGGTCATTCTGCCACCTCTTTTACGTGCAACATCATGATTTCATCTAAATCAAGTGTATGATATCTTCTATAAAGTCTAATAGTAACTGCAAGTAAAATAGCTGTTACGCTAACCGAAACAACAATACCAGTAAGAACAAGTCCACTTGGAATTGGGTTTATATAGTATTCGGCATCAACAATTCCGTCTACAATAATCGGTGCTTTACCACCATCGACGTATCCTTTAACAGCTAAAAACAAATATATAGCTGTATCCATTATATTTAGACCTATAATTTTTTTAATAAGATTTTTATTGAGCATCAAAGTTGTAAATCCGATAGCAAAAAGTATTACCGCAATAACTTCTTCAAAATGCCCCATAACCAATTCGAGTATATTCTCCATTTTATGAGCAACCTTTCTATTTTATTATTTCGTTTTAAAAATTATTCTTAGAAATTACCTTTTCTAAAGAAAGCGTAGAACGAATACATTGTGCAAGCAACCACAAGTCCAACACAAATATTTAGTGGAAGAATAAGGCCAGAACTGATAATATCGCCTGGTGTTCCTGCACTTATGAAGGACTCAAGATGGTTAGCACCTGTATAGAACGAATAACTTTTTGCAAAACAATAGAAGGTCAGCGAACTACAAGAGATAACTTTGTATGTTTTTGATGTAAAAAATCTCTCTGTATTTTTAAAGCCAAAAGCATTTAGATACAAAATCAAACCAGCACCAATAATAGCACCGCCAGAGAAACCACCACCTGGAGAAAGATGTCCGTTAAGAATTATGTATACGCCAAAAAGAATTAGAATAGGAACTAAAATTTGAGCAACTTTTTGAAGAATTACATCATTTTTTGGCTCATAAATTCTATCGTCTTCTCCTGATGGCATAGACAGACTATTTGAATTTGTATCAACTCTTAAAAGAATTGTAACGCAAGTTGCCGCTATAAACAAAACACAAGACTCGCCAAATGTATCAAAAGCTCTGTAATCCAAAATCATCGCCGTAACAATGTTGACAGCTCCAGTTTCTTCCATTCCAGACTCTAGATATCTTTGAGCAACTTCATTGTTATCTGGATTGCTTAAATTGCCAAAACTTGGCAATTGAGAAACAACAGCTAACAAAACAACCATTATTCCAAAGCAAACGATAAGCGAACCTACTTTATAAGCAGGGGCAAAAAATTTCATTTCCCAGTGATTTTCAACATCTCTTATATCATCAGAGTGCTTCTCATCTTCTTCGTGCTCAACCGCTCTGATTTTTTTAAGTGTAACAAAGAACAAAATAGAGCTAACACCAGCACCAACCGCAGCCTCTGTTATTGCCAAGTCTGGTGACTCGAGCATAACCCAAATTACAGACATAACGCAACTATAAGACATAAAAATAACAATTGCATTAATCAATTTTTTTGTAGCAGAAACAGAAATCGCACAAACTACAAGAAAAATCAAGAGGATATATTTAAAATAAATCATAAATCTTTAACCTCGCATTCTTCTTCAATTTTTTCATTTGTTTGAACTTCTAAACGGCTAATCAAATGACTCGCAACAGGGCTTGACATCCACAAAACAACGATAACTAAAATCAATTTTAGAGTAGTAAGAGTAAATCCAAAATAAATAGTTAAGGCAACAAGGCAAAGTGAAATACCAAGTGTATCACCAATTGCACCAGCTTGCATTCTGTTTAGAACATAATCGTATTTATATGTACCATACATAGACAAAATAAGTGAAATTAGCCCAAAAATAGTGAGCAAAGTTACAACTGAAAATTTAATCCATTCCATCTTTTTGTTGCTCCTTTTTCTTAGATTTTTTGTGTTCTTCGTGAGCACCCATGTACACCTTTGTCAAAACCACAACAGCCAAAAAACTAACCATTGCATAAATCAAACAAATGTCAACAAGGTATTCCTCACCAATCAAGGCAGCTAAAATTGCAATCATCGTAATCGTAATCGTGCCTATCATATTAACAGCAACTATTCTATCCGCAATCCTTGGTCCTTTCATAGACCTGATAAAACCAAGGATAACGAGAATAGCCAAAGCAATAAGTGCTAAACCGAATAATTCGCTATAAGCATTTTCTATCGACATATTCTTCTCCATTCACCTTAATTTTCAATTTTTTTAAGCAACTTTATAAACCCAGAATTATCAAGCCCCTCAGCTAAACTCTTATCTAAACAATGAATTTTGTATTCATTATCTTTTAGCTCAACAGTGATAGTTCCTGGTGTTAAAGTTATCGAATGCGACAGCAAAACCCTCGCATTAGTACTTTTCAAATCTGTCTTGAAAGTACACAGAACTGGTTCTACTTCTTTTCCAAAAATTATCATTTTCATAACAATTATGTTTGCAACAAAAATTTCTTTTATTAGCAAAGCAAAATATTGTATTAGCAAATGAGATTTTTTCAGCATCCTAAGTTCTGATTTAATGCTGTATCCAAAAAATTTACAGCTGAAAGCATAGATTAGACCGCAAACTAACAGCCCTATCCAAATGATTTCAAAAGTTACTTATCCATTGAAAACTAACCACAAAACAAATAACACAATGAACATTTTTTTCTCTCCTATACATATATTTTTTATGTAATATCTATTAAAAAACGTACTGAATGGTGAAATTTTCTAAAATTTCACCATTCTTATACCTTTATTACATTAAGGTTATACAAGTACTTTTGTACCACCAACTGGTCTTACGCTCAATATGTAGCACGAACCTTCTCCAAAAACTTTTTCTATTTCTGTTTTGAACTCGTCAAGTAAATCGTTTGGAACATAAGCTTGAATTGTACCAGCAAATCCACCACCGTGAACACGATATGCACCTTTGCCCTCAAGAATTTTTTCTGCAATTGCAAGAGCAAGTGTTAAGCCTTGTTCAGAAACATTTTTGCAACAAAAAACATTTTGTAGTTTTGTAGCTGAAGAATGTCCAGATTTAACAACATATTTTTTGAATAATTCAAAATCACTAGCTTTTAACGCATCGGCCTCGTCTTGTGCTGTTTGGTTATCGTCATAAAAATGCATAGCTCTTAATACAGCACGGTCGCCAAACTCTTCTCTAAGAGTTTTTAGATTAGCATAAAAATCTTTCTCGCAAACTTCTCTTAGAACTTCTTTGCCAAAGTGAGCGGCAATTTTTTTCATCTCAATTGGAATAGCTGCGTATTCATCTGTTAAATCAGCATGATTTCCGCCTGTGTCAACAACACATAATTTGTGCTCATATTTATTTAGGTCAAAATCTATTTTTTCAAAAATAGGTTTTTTGACATCACCAAAATCAATCGCTGTAAATCCACCAACACTACTTGCACTTTGGTCAAGCAAACCAGATGGTTTTCCAAAATATACATTTTCTGCATATTGAGCAATTTGAGCAACTTCAACTGGGTTGATTTTGTCATCGTTAAACAAATGATTGATAACTGTAACAACCAAAACCTCAAAAGCTGCTGAACTAGAAAGACCAGAACCTTTTAGAACATTTGTAATAGTATAACAATCAAAACCGCCAACTTTGTATCCAAGCTCAACACATCTTGCACAAACACCACGAATTAAAGCAGAAGATTTTTCTTTCTCTTCTTCTTTAATAGAAAGGTCAGCTGTATCAATAATATCATATTTTTTGTATTCAAAAGATTTAAGAGTGATTTTTCCATCTTCTCTCTTTGCAGCTGCTGCAATAATATCAAGGTTAATTGATGCAGCTAGAACGCAACCTCTTTGGTGGTCAGTGTGATTTCCACCGATTTCTGAACGTCCTGGAGCACTGAAAAACTCAATACCCTCGTCATAACCAAAAAAATCCTTAAAATTTACTTTTAAATCTGCATAACGCTTTTGTTGGCTTTCTAAATCGCCTTTATAAAGTTCTGAAAAATTTGTAATCATCTTAACTTCTCCTTAATTTGTCATATTTATTAAATCTTGTTCGCTAATAATATTAACGCCCAAGTTTTGTGCTTTAACAAGTTTTGAGCCTGCATCCTCACCAGCTACAACATAGCTTGTCTTTTTAGAAACAGAGGAACTAGTCTTGCCTTGATATTTTTCAATTATTGCACTTGCATCACTTCTTGACATTGTCGGCAAAGTGCCTGTTAGAACAAAAGTTAAACCCTTAAATCTATCATCTATCAGTTCTGCACTACTTTGCATATTGAGCCCAAAACTTCTAAAATCTTCTATAAGCTCAAGACTTGGCTTATGCTCAAAAAATTCTTTGACAGATTTCGCCATAATTTTTCCAAATCCGTCTATCTCCAAAATCTCTTCTTCACTTGCAGAGATTATCTTGTCAATCGTATCAAAATGGCTTGATAAAAGCTTTGCCGCCTTTGCACCGATATGAGAAATTCCAAGTCCAAAAATCAACTTGCTCAGGTCGTTTTCCTTTGTCTTCTCTATCGATTTTAAAAGATTATCGGCACTTTTTTCGCCCATTCTATCAAGATTTGCAATGTCCTCTTTTTTTAGTCTATACAGGTCTGTCGCTTTATCCAAAAGTCCCTCGGCATTGAGTGACTCAATAACAGCGGGCCCCAATCCCTCAATATCCATTGCATCTCTTGAGGCAAAGTGGATTAAATTGCGAAGCAACTGGGCTGGGCAGTTTGGATTTGTGCACCTCAAAACAGCATCATCTCTAACAGTTTTTTCGCCACAAGATGGGCAAAATTCTGGCAGAGTATATGGCACAGAGTCCTCTTTGTTCTCGATAACCGAAAGAACTTCTGGAATTATCTCTCCAGCTTTTCTAATTAAAACCTTTGAACCAACTCTGATGTTTTTTTCATTTATAAAATCTTGGTTGTGCAGTGTCGCCCTAGTAACTGTTGTACCTGCCAAGTTGACTGGTTCAAAAATTCCTGTTGGGGTTATCGCACCAGTTCGTCCAACATTTAACTCAATTTCTAATAGCACCGTTTCTTTTTCTTCTGGCGGATACTTATAAGCCTCTGCCCAACGAGGAAATTTTGCAGTGCTACCAAGAATTTGCCTTTGAGAAAAATCGTTTAACTTAACAACCGCTCCATCAATCGGATAATCAAAAGACCCTCTTATTTCTGCGATTTTCCATATCTCTTCAATTATTTTTTCAATATCTTCAGAAACACAGGCAATTTTTGAAACAGGCAAGCCAAGTTTTTTTATGAGTTCAAGCGACTCGGTATGAGAATTTACTTCTTTTCCGTTTATCGACTGAATATTGAAAACTCTTATGCTCAAATCTCTCTCTTTTGCAATCTTTGGATTTTTTTGCCTTAGCGAACCAGCCGCTGCATTTCTAGGATTTTTAAAAAGTTTTTCGCCGTTAATTTCTTGTCTTTTGCAGAGATTTAAAAAAGACGTTTCTGTCATAAAAACCTCTGCTCTTAGTTCCATAAAAGCAATATCTGTCTTAAGTTTTTTTGGTAGCGACTTTATGGTTCTGATGTTCTCTGTGACATCTTCACCAACAAGTCCATCACCCCTTGTCGAACCTCTGACATATACTCCATTTTCGTACTCTAAAGCGACTGAAAGACCATCGAATTTGTGTTCTAGCACATATTCTGGACTTGAAACAGCCTCTCTAACTTTTCTATCAAAATCTCGGAGCTCATCATCAGAAAAACTATCATGCAAACTTTCCATTGGCACTGCGTGAGTGACAGGCAAAAAGTTGTTGTATATATCACCACCAACTTTGTTTGTTGGTGAGTCCTCTGTGCGATACATCGGATATTCTTCCTCAAGCTCCTCGAGTTTTCTATATAATTTATCATATTCAAAATCAGTTATTTCACTCTCGTCATTGGTGTAATACTGCTTTGAGTAATAATCAATTTGTTCTCTTAATTTTTGAATTTCTTCTAAAATTTCGTTCATTATAAAACCATTTCTTCTGTATTTCGGGAATGTAGCAAGCTATTTATCTGCAATTTGAGTTATCAATAATTGTATTTATAGTTTGGAACATCACCAGCTATATATACGTTGCAAATTGGATATTCAGAATAAAAATATGCCTCACCACTTGCGTTAACACAAAACGTAGAAACTTCTGCGTATATGCAAACAGTCAAATTATAAACAGATTGATTTATACCAGCGGACACAAGTTCTGTTTTGATATCTACACTTGCACTGCCGATATAATTCATATTAATCGGAATGTTAAAGCCATAACCATTTAACAAACTATAATTCAAAAGACTTCCGATAGGAATGAAATTCAAACTATTTCCATTAATCTGCTCGTTAATTTTTTTAGACAAATTTATCTTCATGCTAGAGATATCGTTCGCACTCATTTGAATATATGTAATTTCGTTTTCAACATTCTCACTGATTGCATAAGTATCACCGTAAAACTCTTCACTTATGATGTTGTTTATCTGTTGCTCGGCATAATTTTTTGCATTTTGATTTAGATAATCATCAGGCAACAGGGCTATCCTACTTTCGCAAAAAATAAAAAGCAAATACAAACAAACAAAATAAATAAAAATCTTTGTAATAGGTTTAAGCCGAAATCTTCGCCTATGATATCTCTTCATCAAAACACCACCTTTTTACATTTTATGCAAAAAGGTTATGTTTTGTGAATATTAGTCCTCGTATCCGTTTGGATTATCATTTTGCCATCTTAGGGCATCAACACACATATCATCAAGTGTTTTCTTTGCTTGCCATTTAAGCTCTGTGTATGCTTTGTCTGGGTTTGCATAGCAAGCTGCGATATCTCCAGGACGTCTATCTGCAAGTTTGTATGGCAAATCTCTGCCAAGAGCTTTTTCAAAAGCTTTGATAATTTCTAAAACAGAATATCCTACACCAGTACCTAAATTATAAACTTGAAGTCCACAATCTGGTGTGTCTATATATTTTTGAAGAGCAGCAACATGACCTTCTGCAAGGTCTACAACATGGATATAATCTCTCACGCCTGTGCCGTCTTTTGTGTCGTAATCTGAACCAAAAACATTGATACAATCAAGTTTTCCAACAGCTGTTTGTGTGATATAAGGCACAAGATTGTTTGGGATACCATTTGGGTCTTCGCCAAGCATTCCGCTTTCGTGTGCACCAACTGGGTTAAAGTATCTTAACAAAATTGGATTAAACTCTTTGTCCGAAAAAGCAATATCTGTTAAAATTCTTTCGATAAACAATTTTGTTGTGCCATAAGGATTTGTTGTTGAAAGTGGAAAATCCTCGCTGATTGGCACAGAAGCAGGGTCGCCATAAACAGTTGCTGAAGAACTGAAAATGATGTTGTTTACGCCAAAGTTTTTCATAACTTCTACCAAACTAAGAGTAGAAACAAGGTTGTTTTCATAGTATTTTAAAGGAATTCTTACAGATTCGCCAACAGCTTTTAAACCTGCAAAGTGAATGACTGCATCAATTTTATGAGCAGAAAAAATTTCTGTCAAAGCGTCTTTATCACAAACATCAGCCTCGTAAAAATCGACTTTTTTACCTGTTAATTTCTCAACTCTTTTAACAGCCTCAATTTTGCTATTGTATAGATTATCCACGATTACAACATCGTGACCTTTTTCAAGCAAGACTACACAAGTGTGTGTACCTATGTATCCAGCTCCACCAGTAACTAAAACTTTCATAAATACTCCATTCTGCCCTATTATTTTGGGGGCACAGCTTCATTTTCCAAATAATTTTATCCTCGCAAAAAACTAGCGAAAATTTAAACTTATAATATAATTTATTTCATATAATTTATCTTAACACATTATTCATAAAATTACAATCTTTTTTTCAAAAAAATTCTTAAATTTATCATAATTTTTTTATCAAAAATAACTGTCCAAAAATATACGCTTAAACATCGCTGTTAAATCACTATATAATAAGTATAGAAAAACCTCTCAAGATATGTAATAATTTATTTTCCACTAGCTTATTTTTAAGAAAAATTAGAATAATTGTGTATTTTTACTATAAATCTATTTACAAGTTAAAACTAAAGTAGTATAATTATTTTGTATTGAACTTGTTGGGAGATGATGTTTTGAAAAAAGGAATGGTTTTTCAAATTCAAAAATTTTGTACTGACGACGGCCCAGGTATTCGCACTACGGTTTTTTTGAAAGGCTGTCCGCTTAACTGCCTTTGGTGTCACAACCCTGAGGGGCTTAGCACCAAAAAAATTATAGCTATAAATTATAACAAATGTGTTGTTTGTGGAAAGTGTATGGAGCTTTGTGACTGCCACAAAATCAGTGAAAATAAACATATATATAATTCAGAAAACTGCACTACTTGTGGAAAATGCATAGATATTTGCAAGACTTCTGCGATTAGTTTTTGTGGCAAAGAAATGGACAGCGAGTCCGTTATGAAAAGTGTTTTGGCAGACCGTGCGTTTTACAAAAATTCTGGCGGTGGGCTAACTCTCTCTGGTGGAGAACCTCTTTTGCAAGATGATTTTGCTCTGGAACTGCTACAAAAAGCGAAAGAAGAAAATATTCATACCTGTGTTGAAACAAGCCTTGGTGTAGGTCTTGAAAAAATAGAAAAAGTCGCCCCTTTTGTCGATTTATTCCTCTGCGATATCAAAGAAACAGACGAGGAAAATCACAAAAAATACATTGGAATTTCTAATAAATTGATATTAGAAAATCTTAAAAAACTATGTGAAATGGGCAAGAAAATCAAACTGCGATGTCCAATTATACCAAGTGTAAATGACCGAGAAAACCACTTTGAAATACTTGGAAAAATATATAAATCTCACGAAAATATCATAGATATACAATTTATGCCATACCATATTTTAGGGCAAGGAAAGTCCGATAGATACGGCTTAAATCTAAGCGAAAAAGCCTTTGAAGTACCAAGCGACGAAACAAAAACACTGTGGAATGAAAAGCTAAAAGCTATAAAGGAGTAAACTATTATGAAAGTTTCTGAAATGATGAAAAATGATTTTGCGATGTCGCCATTTGCACGATTTTTGCAAAAAAATGGAATGAAAACTGCCTCTGTTTTTTATAAAAACATGAACGAAAGCATGATGAGAAGAGCAAGCCGTGCTGTTAGATTTTTGCTTGAAGAAACAGAAACACCTACATATCGCAATGGGCAAGTTGTCTTTTTAAACAGCGATTTCAAACCTCGTTTAGTGTCTGTAAATGAAAGCGATTGCTTGCGTCTTTTAATCACTGGAGAAATTTTGGTGAAAGAAGATGAGTACCAAAAAATACCAACAGAAAGTGACTACGAGGAGCAAATCAAAAAAACTATCCTAGAAAACACCAAAAATGCGAGAAGTATGAAGTGCATTATGCGTTATGTAAATTTAGGTAATCACACTTCAATGAACTTTGAATATGTCCTTAAATACGGATTTAATGGATACAGACAAATGATTTCTAAGAAGCTTGATGAACTCAAAGATACTGATGATTACTACGCTATCGAGTTCCAAGAGTCTATGCTGGATATTATGATTGGCATGGAGGACTATATTGATAGGTATAAAAAATATTTAAAATCTATCAAAAATCCTGATGATAAATTAAAAAGATTAATTTCTGCACTAGAGATTGTGCCTTTTAATCCCCCACGAGATTTTTATGAAGCGTACATAATGATGGGCATTGCCATGTTTTTTGGAGAGTCGCAAGAGCCTAATAGAATTGACCAACTGCTTTTGCCTTTCTACGAAAATGATGATAAAGTTAACCGTGAAGAAGCACTGTTTTTAATTCGTGAAATGTTCGTAGACATAAACGAAAGAATGCACCACCCTGGCACAACGCACGTCACCATTGGTGGCTCTTATGCTGACGGAACAGCTGTTTATAACGAACTCACTGAACTGTGCGTTATAGCAATCAGAGCACTACGCTCGCCAAATGTTAGTCTTTGTATGAGAGAAGATATGCCACAAAAACTGTGGGACGAATATATGTATAACATCAGCAAAGGCTACACACAGCCTGCACTTGTCAACGACAAACTCTATGTTGAGGGCTTTGTGAACAAATATAATATGCCAAGAGAAGACGCTGTAAAATATGTTTTTGGTGGCTGTTCAGAAATTATGATACAAGGCAAAACCTCTTGTGATGCAATTTGGGCTGGCTATAATATGCTTGACATACTCGAGGACACTATGTATAACAATCTGCTTTGTTGCAATACTTTTGAGGAGTTTTATGAGCTTTATAAAAAGCATCTAAAAATAACAATAAAAGAAATGGAACAGCAAAATAATATGCGACAAACGGATTTTTCGCTACACTATACCTATCCGTTTAGAACTCTTTTAGTGGACGGTTGCATTGACAGCTCAACTGCTTTTACCGCTGGTGGAGCAAAATATAATTTTACCTGTGCCGCAATTTTTGGAGCAAGCAATACTTTTAATGCAATGTATGCCATCAAAAAATTATATAGTGGAGAACTCGGAAATATCTCTAAAGAAGATTTCCTTAAATGTTTTGCTAACAACTACAAAGGCTACGAAGAATTGTATACAAAAATTTGTGATTTAGATAAATTTGGAAACTATAACGAAGAGCTAAACGATATGGCTCACGACCTCATGACAAAAGTTTTTGGAGAAATTAAAACCCTCAGAGGTTCAAGGGCAAACTCTTTTTATATACCAACAATGATTTTTTGGACAACATGGATTGAGATGGGAAAAATTGTTGGTGCAACACCAGACGGCAGATTTGCCTATCAACCACTCGCAGACAGCATCGGTGCAACTCAAGGCACTGACAAGGAGGGTCCAACAACCGCATTGGGTTCTGCCCTTTCTATACCACAAGAAGAATGTGTTGGCACAGCTGTTTACAATCTCTTTTTAGACGGAAGCAACTTTGAAACAGAAGAAAAACTTCAAAAAACACAAACGCTAATCAAAACATATATGCTTGAGGGTGGCTGTCAAGTACAGGTAAATGTTGTTGACCGAAAACTTTTGGAAGACGCTCTAATTCACCCAGAAAAACACGAGGATATAATTGTACGTGTCGGTGGTTTTTCTGATAATTTTATCTACCTATCAGATGAAATTAAAAAACAAGTTATGAACAGAAATCATCTTTGATTTCTATAGCAATTTGAATATTATTAGCCCTTAACTAAGTGGCATAAATCCTGCCAAAAGCTCTAAAAATCCTCGCTAATACGAAAGTATTAGCTGTGGTTTTTAAAACTTCTGACAAAATTTCTGCTCACTTATTTATAAGCCTAATA
>JAWXUN010000287.1:0-2104 GCA_044426425.1 Clostridia bacterium
TCCGATCAACCGAAAAAATGGTTGATTTCATTTGCAACGGCAACATAGAAGAAGGCTGGGACAGTTATCTACAAGGTTTACAAGATCGCAACCTAGACGAGTTCCTTGCAATTCAGCAAGAAGCTTACGATAGCAGAATCGCACTAACAGAATAATAAATTTAATTAAAATGGAGCAGTTTAATATTGCTCCATTTTGATTTTCACACAATAAAAGAAAGGATATCGTATCACATTAACTTGTATAGCAACTTGATTATTATTAAGCTTATAAATAAGTGTCAGATATATTAGCACAAAATTCTTATAAAACTGCTTTGTATGGAAAATCTCATGCAGAACCATCTCTTGCTGACCCTTGCTATAAAACTTGAGAAGGTAAATCAATGTGAAAAAAATAAGAGAGTTTTAGAAGGTTTAAAAAAGCAAAGCCAAGTTTCACTCTGTTAGAGGAAACTTGGCTTTGCTGATTTAGTACAACTTCTAAATTAACTTTAAAATTCGAATTAAATTAGATGACATTTTTATGTATGCCATTCAACCAACTCGTCATATTATCTAGCACGATATCTGCACGACGCTCAAGAGCTTCTTTTGTAGCAAACGCAACGTGTGGAGTTAACAATGTGTTTTTTGAATTTAAAAGTGGGTGTTCACTTGCAATTGGTGGTTCAGTTTCAAAAACATCAATACCAGCAGCACGAATTTGTCCGTTGTTCAAAGCATTTGCTAAAGCTTGACTATCTACAATTGGGCCACGAGCTGTATTTATGAATATAGCTGTTGGTTTCATTAGCGAAATATTTGACTCATTGATTAAACCAATAGTTGCTGGCATTTGTGGTACGTGCACTGTAACAATGTCACTTTCAGCCATAAGTGTTTCTAACGAAACAAAATCAACGCCTTTTTCTTCTAGTGCTCTGTTTGGCATTGGATCAAAGCCTAAAACTTTGCAACCAAAAACACTTGCGATTTCACAAACTCTGCTTCCAATTTTGCCACAACCAATAACACCAAGTGTTTTACCGTAAAGTTCTGTTCCAACCAAACCATCTTTAGTTTTACCTTCACGAGTTGCTGTATCGCCTTGATTTACATAACGGCTTATGTTAAGCATCATAGAGAATGCTAGTTCAGCAACTGCTATATCAGAATAACCTGATGCATTTGATACTTGAATTCCTTTTTCTTTACAGAAAGGAACATCCAATCTATCAACACCTGTAAAAGCAACATTAACATATTTCAAGTTTGGGCATTTTTCAATTACTTCTTTAGGATATGCTAAATTTGTAATTATGACAGCATCAGAATCTGCTGTTCTTTTAATTAGTTCTTCAACATCCTCGTTTCTTGTGTCGAAAGAAATAAATTCGTGACCCATGTCTTCAATAGTTTTTGCAAAATTAGCTGTAGTTTCAGATTTAACCGCCAATGGTTCTAATAATGTAATTTTCATTTTTTACCTCTTTTAATTATAGTTTTTTAATATTAAATAAATCCGCATAAGAATTTAATTTTTCAATAAGTTCATTTGTCAATTCAATATAGCCTTTTTCTAATATTTTATACTCTGATTTTGCAGATCTCTCTCCTGGAATATTTAAATCTTCTCCGCCAAGTTCTTTTGCACGCTTTGAAATATAGCTAGTTTGTTCTTTGAATTTTTCCATTGGTACAATTGCATCTGCTTTTATAGCGATTATAGTTTGAGAAGTATTAGTCAACAGACCATGTTCTTGTGCTTTTTGATCCATTATAACTCCCCCAGACATAACACCTGTTAAAACCTCTCCCAACATTGACATACCATAACCTTTATGAAGACCAATCGGAAATCTTGTTCCTTTTAACAATTCCGCTGGGTCATTCGTTTGATCTCCTTGCTCGTTTACGCCCCACCATGCATCGATAGTTTTTCCATTGCGTTTCTTTTCACCAAGTTGACCAACTGAAGCATAAGCCATACAAAAGTCTAACATCACAGGAAAATTCTCATTTGTTGGATATGCAAAACCTAGAGGTAATGCACTCATCGAGGCATTCTCTGTATTTGGCATTCCCATGTTAACAGCGGATTTTGTCAAAACAAAAGCAACATA
>JAWXUN010000288.1:0-2096 GCA_044426425.1 Clostridia bacterium
CTTTGAGGTTTTCGCCAGGAATTCTCATAAATTTTGGAAGTCCTGCACCAGAACCGATAAACACAGCCTCAAAACCATCCTCTAGCAATTCGTCAATTGAAAGAATTTTTCCGATAACCATATTTGTTTCAACTTTAACACCCAAGTCTTTAAGCGTATTAATTTCTTTTTTTACAATATCTTTTGGCAATCTAAATTCTGGAATACCATAAACTAGAACGCCTCCAGCAGTATGTAAAGCTTCAAACACTGTAACCTCGTAGCCTTTTTTTGCAAGGTCGCCAGCACAAGTAAGACCAGCAGGACCTGAACCGATAACAGCAACTTTGTGTCCGTTAGTTTCTGGCTTAACCGCTTTTTCTGTACAATGCTCGTTGTGATAATCAGCAACAAAACGCTCTAGTCTACCAATTGCAACAGGCTCGCCCTTTATACCTCTAACACATTTGCCCTCACATTGCGACTCCTGAGGACATACACGTCCACAAACAGCTGGCAACGAACTTGACTTAGAAATTACTTGATAAGCTTTTTCGAACTCGCCTTGTGCAACTTCGTTAATAAAAGCAGGGATATCAATTTTAACAGGACAAGCACCGATACATGGTTTGTGTTTGCAATTTAGACATCTTTTTGCCTCGTCAATAGCTTGCTCAGCACTGTATCCAAGAGCAACCTCCAAAAAGTTTTTGTTTCTAACATTTGGGTCTTGGTTAGGCATTTCGTTTTTAACAAGTGACATATTTGCCATGATTATTGAACCTCCTTTTTGAATAGGTTACAAGCTTCTTCGTGTGCGTGTCTTTCAAAATCTTTATACATTGTGCCACGCTCCATAGCCTCGTCAAAATCAACCAAGTGACCATCGAAGTCAGGGCCATCAACACAAGCGAATTTTGTTTCTCCGCCAACTGTCAAACGGCAACCACCGCACATTCCTGTTCCGTCAATCATAACAGGGTTCATGCTAACAGTTGTTTTTATATTATATTCTTTTGTTAGTTTTGCAACAAATTTCATCATAATTAATGGGCCAATAGCAACTACTTCATCATACTCATTACCAGCCTCAATTAATTTTTTCAAAGCTTCTGTAACAAGACCTTTTTCGCCATAGCTTCCGTCGTCTGTCATGATTTTCATAACATTGCTAACAGCTTTAAACTCGTCCTCAAGAATAACTAAATCCTCATTTCTAAAGCCAACAATCGAGTGTACCTCTGCCCCATTTTGGTGGAATTTTTTAGCAACTGGATACGCAATAGCACAGCCAACACCACCGCCAACAATAGCAACTTTTTTGATGCCTTCTGTGTGAGATGGAACGCCCAATGGGCCAACAAAATCACATAGACAATCACCCTCGTTTAGTTGATTTAGTTTTGCAGTTGTAGCACCAACTATTTGGAAAATAATTGTAACAATACCCTTTTCTCTGTCAAAATCAGCAACAGTTAATGGTATTCTTTCGCCGTCTTCGTTCACACGCAAAATGATAAATTGACCTGGCTCTGCTTTTTTAGCGATAAGCGGTGCGTCAATATCCATTAGTGTAACTGTTGGATTTAAAACCTTTTTTCTTAGAATTTTATACATTTGACATCTTCCTTTTTTTATATGATACTAGCATTATAACAAATATATATAAAAAAAGCAATTAAACTTTTAAAAAAATTTTTCGGATTTTTTATATCATTATTATATTAAATAATATGTACCCTCCATAAACATCGGTAATTTAATAATTATACGTTTTTCGGTATGTTAATGTGCAAAAAAATGCAGTGAGAACAAGCTACCTGCCATTCTCACTGCTATATTTTTCTAAACAAATTATAAATTACTTTTTGTCATAAGCTGGGTTAAATGCATAGAAATTTTTTGAGTCAAGTTTGTCTGTTGCAACTCGGAGACCCTCGCCAAATCTTTGATAGTGAACAACCTCACGTTCTCTTAAAAATCTGATTGGTTCGAGAACATCTGGGTCATCACAAAATCTTAAGATATTATCATAAGATAATCGTGCCTTTTGTTCCGCTGCTAAATCTTCGTTTAAATCGGCTATTGTGTCACCTGTCACGGCGAACATATCCGAG
>JAWXUN010000289.1:0-2093 GCA_044426425.1 Clostridia bacterium
CCAGAAAAGACGAGCAGCACTTAGGCTGCTATAGCAACTTTATTGTTGTTATTTAATTTATAAATTTACGGATTTTATAGAAGTTCCGCACTTCTACTCGCTTACCAAGGCTCACGACCCCCGTCGAAACCTTTACACCCCCATGTATTTAAAGTAATAGTCAAATTTGAAAAGTTACTAGAATTTTACGTCAGTCATTCATCAAATTGCATTACTTTTTTCTTTATCTAAAAAAGCGTTTAGCTCTTTTTGATTTTTTATTAATACAAATTTTTCTTTGTATTTTTGTGATAACTCTTTGTATTTATCTCGTTTAGATTTTTTTCTGCCTTCGTGAACTAGCCACCAGAAAAATTCTCGGTCGATTTTTTCATTACAACCTTTTGCCATTGACTCTCTTGAGGTGTTTTTGTATTTAAACAGACGTTTGTATGCTCTTATCAAACATGAAAATCTGTTGAAATTCAAAAAAACTATTTTATCAGCTTGTTCAAATCGCTCTTTTTGGCGATAATTTTCGTAATTTCCATCAATAACCCATGATGTATTTTCCATAAATTCGTCAACTATTTTCAAGCCATCGCTTACATCTCTTGTTACCCAATTAGGCAAAAACTGAACCGTATCTAGATGAAGAAATGATATGTCATAGAAATCTGCTAAGCTTCTGCAAGTTGTTGACTTGCCAGCACCAGAATATCCTATTATAGAAATTTTCATCTTTTTAAGTGCCTATCAAGAAATCTAGGATATTACTTCCGTTGCTTGTTTGAGATTTGTATAATTCTGTATAGCCACAATTTGAGCAAGAAATTGTAATGAATTTTTTATTTTGAATATCGAACATTTTTGAAAAAGTTCCTCCAGTTGCTTGGAATTGGTCTTGTTCAAAACTGTTACATCCACATTTTGGGCAAATATATTGCATTTTATTCTCCTAAATCACTTATAAACATTGTTTTACATAGATTTGTACCTGTTTTGGTTTTGAAAATATTTTTGATTGTTTTCTCTATATTCTCTTTTGAAATATTATCTTCGTGAAGATTTACGAGAAAATCAGCTTCTACTAAGATTTGGTAATCCTCGCCAACTATATCTTTGTATGTATGGTGATGTGCAATTAGATAGCACACCCTCTCTATGACATCTCTGTTATAGCCAAGTTCTGTCAGCATTTTTTCGGCATGAGCGGGTCCAATTTTTTCTTGAATTTTTCCATCACATTTGCCAAACTCTTTTTCTGCTGGTCTTATTCCGATATCGTGCGTTAGTGCCACTGACTCGAGAACAAACTGTGTTTCTTCGTCAATTCTCTCACATTCTGCTATGAGTTTTGAGAAACTGTGAACCTTTGTGAAGTGCTGTATTCTTTTTGAGTCGCCACTGTAAAAATCTATCATTTTCAAAAACAAAGCATTGATTAAATCCATATTCACACCTTATCTGTTTCGCTCTTTCATCGCTCTGTCCATGTCACGTTTTGCATCCTTTTGTGCCATAACATCACGCTTGTCGTAGTTCTTTTTACCTTTGCAAAGTCCTACTTGAACCTTTACTTTTGAACCTTTAAAATATAATGAAAGAGGTATAATTGAATATCCGTCTTGCTTGACTGTTGCATATAATCTTAAAATTTCTTTTTTGTGCATCAAAAGTTTTCTGACACGCATTGGGTCTTTGTTGAAAATATTTCCTTGTTCATAAGCACTGATATGACAAGCGTTTATGAATATTTCGCCATTTACAACTGAACACCAAGAGTCTTTTAGGTTAACTCTTCCCTGTCTTAAGGACTTTACCTCTGTTCCGACAAGTTCAATGCCAGCCTCCATGCTTTCTTCTACATAATAATCGTGGTAGGCTTTTTTGTTATTTGCAATTGTTTTTGTTGTTTCTTTTGGCATAAAACCTACCTCCTAATTTTATAATTCTCGTCTGCCCTCAATCGCTCTTGTTAGAGTGACTTCGTCGGCATATTCTAAGTCGCCACCCACAGGTATACCATAGGCAAGTCTTGTAACTTTTATACCAAGTGGCTTTAACAATCTGGAAATATACATGGCTGTTGCCTCGCCCTCGACATTTGGGTT
>JAWXUN010000031.1:0-11255 GCA_044426425.1 Clostridia bacterium
ATGGCTATAACCATGTCAGAAATAGAAGAAGCATCTATTAAAGTTGTTGTCGGTACAGAGAAAAAAAGCCGTGTTTCAACTCCAAAAGAAAGAAAACTCACAGCTTTTCACGAGGCTGGCCACGCTGTTACAAGTTACTACTGCAAAACTCAAGACCCTGTTCACCAAATTTCTATCATTCCTCGTGGAATGGCTGGCGGTTACACAATGCACCTTCCAACAGAGGATAGGTCGTATCAAAGCCGAGAAGAAATGCGTGAGAGAATTATCGTTCTCTTGGGTGGCCGAGTTGCCGAGGCTTTAATGCTAGACGATATTTCCACAGGTGCATCTAACGATATCGAAAAAGCAACCGAACTATCTCGTGCAATGGTTACAAAATATGGCATGAGTGATAATTTAGGGCCAATTATGTATGGTCAAAATTCTAGCAATCCGTTTCTTGGAAAAGAGATGGGTCATGTTTCGGACTATTCAAACGACACAGCATCCATAATTGATTCAGAGATTAAAGGTTTGATTACAACAGGATATCAAAAAGCCGAGCAAATTTTAAGAGAGCACGAAGATATTTTGACAACTCTTGCAAATATGCTTCTCGAAAGAGAAAAAATTGACGCAAAAGAGTTTATCGACATCATGGAGGGCAATTTGTTGCCAGCCAGTGTGAAAGAAGAAAAAACAGAAGAAAAAATAGAAGAAACAGTTGTTTCTGAATAATTAAGAACAAATCCCCATACAATTTGTGTATGGGGATTTTTTTGATGATGTTAGCAATTCACAATTCACAATTCACAATTCACAATGACTGTGAAAATCCTTACGGATTTTTTGATTAAAGTTTTGTATAGTATAATTTATGTAGAAAAATATAGTTAATAAAAGAATATATAATTAAGAAATCGAAGATTTCCGCCACAATTGTGAATTGTGAATTATGAATTACCTCTTCAATCTTAGTTTTTACTTATTACTTAAGTTACCGACTATGAGCAGCCCCCACTCTACAAAATAAAAGGTGGTGTTTTTTATGAGTATGCCGAATATTCCAAAAGAGATGAATAGGCCTAATAATGACGAATTAATCATAGATTTGTTAAAATCTATTGCAATGGAAGAGGTTTCTATTTCTCATATTTTGAATGCACAGGGCGAAAAGGCACAGGAACTTGTCAAAAAATATTCACTTTGTGATATCAGTTTTCGTGAAATGATGGAGGCGTTTTCGCTTTCTAATAACATAATTTCGTCGCTTATTATGAAAGAGTGGCTTTTGTTTTCAAAACTTTGTACGGTTATTAATTACAAACCCTTTGAACAAAAACCTTTTGAAAAAATAGAAGAAAAAACAGAAGTCTGCGAGAATTTTTTGCCTGTTTATGGTTACGACTCAAAGAGAAACGAAAAAAAATGTTCTTGTTGTATTCACAAAGACATCTGCAAAAATTGCAAATAATTTGTAATAAAATCAAAATAATAGACAACAATAGAATTAAGAAAATTCTAAAAGGAGTATAGTAAAATGAAAAAAATTGTTTCTATTATTTTGTCAGCTTTTTTGATTATAACTTGTTTCACGGCTTGTTCAAGTTCTGGGGCAAATGTTTATTTTCTTAATTTCAAGCCAGAAGTCGCAGATGTTTATACAGAAATCGCCAAGGTTTATGAGGAAGAAACAGGTGTAACGGTCAAGATATCCACTGCTGCAAGTGGCAATTACGAACAGACCCTAAAGTCTGAAATTGCAAAGTCAGATGCACCTACTATCTTTCAGATAAATGGGCCAGTGGGATATTCTGCTTGGAGTGAGTTCACGCTGGATTTGTCAGACACAGAACTGTACGAACTTTTGACAGACAAAAGCCTTGCGATAACTGATGGCGATGCTGTATATGGCATACCTTTTGCTGTTGAGGGCTATGGAATTATTTATAATAATTCTATTATGGAAGAATATTTTGCTATGACAGATGCAAAATTCAGTTCAATAGAAGAAGTGAAAAACTTTGAAACTCTTGAGTTATTGGTAGAAGATATGCAGAGCAAAAAAGAAGAACTTGGAATTGAGGGCGTGTTTGCCTCCACCTCTCTTGTGTCGGGCGAAGAGTGGAGATGGCACACACATCTTGCAAATATCCCTTTGTATTACGAGTTTTCTGAAAAAGATTTAGACTTGTCGGTCAGTGATAGCACAAGCACAATTGATTTTGAATATCTTGATAATTTCAAAAATCTTTTTGATTTATACACAGATAATTCTCTGACAGCAAAAACAAGTTTGGGAACAAAATCGGTTGACGACTCCATGGCAGAGTTTGCAATGGGCAAGGTTGCAATGGTGCAAAATGGCAACTGGGCATGGTCGCAAATAGAGGGTATAAGCGGAAATGTTGTATCAGAAGAAGATGTGATGTTCATGCCGATGTATACAGGAATAGAGGGCGAAGAAAATCAAGGGCTAAGTATTGGAACAGAGAATTTTTTTGCTATTAACAAAGAGGCTTCAGAAGAAGACCAACAGGCATCAATTGATTTTTTAACATGGCTATACACAAGCGAAACAGGCAAGGCTTTTGTAACAGAACAGCTTGGATTTATCGCTCCGTTTGATAGTTTTTCTGAAGAAGAAGTGCCAGATGACCCACTTGCAAAACAAGTTCTAACTTGGTCAAGCAATGAAGAAGTCGAAAATATTCCATGGAATTTCACAATTTTTCCAAGCACAATTTGGAAGAATAACTTTGGCTCAAACTTGCTTTCTTACACTCAAGGGCAGTTTGACTGGAGCGATATGCAACAAAAACTAACAGAAGATTGGGCGAGCGAAAAAGCTAATGCAAATGGGTGAGTGTCTTGAAAAGTATAAAAAAATATTTTCCACTATTTTTGTTGCCAACGCTTATAGCCTTTGTGATAGCCTTTGTGATACCATTTGTTATGGGTGTTTATCTCTCTTTCACAAAATTTACGACAGTAACAAATTCGGTGTGGGTTGGCTTTGAAAACTATGTGAAAATTTTTACCGTTAACGATGATTTTGTCAATTCTTTGTGGTTCACGGTGAGCTTCACCCTTGTGTCTATCGTCACAGTGAGTCTAATCGCCTTTTCACTTGCACTGATTTTGTCAAAGTCGATTAGAGGCACAAATATTTTTAGAACAATTTTCTTTTTGCCAAACCTGATTGGCGGAATTGTTCTTGGCTACATTTGGCAATTGATAATAAACGGTGTTCTAGCAAATTTTGGTGTGGATATAACGTATTCGGCAGATTACGGCTTTTGGGGTCTTGTGATTTTGAGCAACTGGCAGATGATTGGCTACATGATGATAATATATATTGCTGGAATAAAAAATGTTCCAGCAGATTTGCTCGAGGCTGCGTCGGTTGATGGAGCTAACTATATAACAAAATTGTTCAAGATAACAATTCCCTCACTCATGCCGTCTATAACTATATGCACTTTTTTAACTCTAACAAATTCCTTCAAGCTATTCGACCAAAACTTGGCACTGACAAACGGTGCACCAAACGGAGAAACCACCATGCTTGCCCTTGATATATACGATACTTTTTATGGTCGCATTGGCTTTGAGGGAGTGGGACAAGCCAAGGCTGTCATATTTTTCTTAATCGTTGCAGTTGTTGCAGGATTGCAACTGATTTTAACACGCTCAAAGGAGATTGAAAATTGATGAACAAGACATTTGAATATATCAAATTTTCGGTTTTGTGCTTGCTTGCCGTTCTTTTTTTAGCACCTGTTTTTATAGTTTTAATCAACTCTTTTAAGGGTCAATTTTATATTTCAAGCAGTCCTTTTTCCTTGCCAGATGCAGAAACCTTTGTCGGTTTAGAAAATTATATTAAAGGTCTTACCAAAACTTCCTACCTTTCGGCACTGGGAATTAGTCTATTTATCACAATTTTTTCAGTAATTGCAATAATTTTCTTTACAACGATGACATCTTGGTATATAGTTAGAGTAAAGAATAAATTTACGCAGGCAATTTATTATTGCTTTGTTTTTGCGATTATTGTTCCGTTTCAAATGTTGATGTTCACAATGAGCAAAATTGCCAATATGCTAGGGCTGGATAACCCAATTGGCATTGTGATTTTGTACCTTGGTTTTGGTGCACCGCTCGCTGTTTTTATGTTCGTTGGATTTATCAAATCCATTCCTTATGAGATAGAAGAGGCGGCATATATTGACGGTTGCAACCCTATTCAAACCTTTTTTCTCATTGTTTTTCCAATATTAAAATCAACTGCAATAACTGTTGCAATTCTCAATGCCATGTGGGTGTGGAACGATTACCTCTTGCCGTATTTAGTTATTGGCAATAGCTACAAGACCATACCAATTGCCGTTCAGGGTGTGCTGACAGGCTCGTATGGTTCAAGGGACATGGGGGCGATGATGGCAATGTTAGTTCTTGCAATTATACCGATTGTTATTTTTTATGGAATTTGCCAAAAATATATTATAGAGGGAATAGTCGCTGGAGCAGTCAAGGGATAGAACAAAGTAAGCGTAAAAGCGTGTTAGAATTAAAGGGGAAAGGTGTATTTTGTTATGAGAGAAAGCGGAATTTTGCTTCCGATATCGTCCTTATCATCTGATTATGGCGTTGGAAGTCTTGGAAAAAAAGCTTATGAATTTGTGGACTTTTTGCTTGAGTCAAAGCAAAAATATTGGCAGATTTTGCCACTAGGGCCAACTGGATATGGCGACAGCCCTTATCAAAGTTTTTCTTCTTTTGCAGGAAATCCATATTTTATTGACATAGATTTTTTGATTAAAGATGGACTTTTGCAAAGTGAAGATGCAAAAATTTTTGATTTTGGTAGCGATTTAGAATATATAGATTACGAAAAATTATTTCAGGCACGTTTCAAACTTTTAAAAATAGCTTATAAAAATTTTGACTTGCAAGATAAAAACTACCTTGCATTTATCAAAAAGAACGATTTTTGGCTAAAAGACTATGCTCTTTTTATGGCTATAAAAGAAAAATTTGACATGGTTTCTTTCCAAGAATGGGACGACGACATTCGCCTAAGAAAAAGAAAAACTATCGAAAAGCTACAATTTTTGCTCAAAGAAAGAGTCGATTTTTACAAGCTTATTCAGTTCCTTTTTTATGAGCAATGGGATAAACTTAAGAAATATGCCAACGAAAAAGGTATAAAATTTATTGGAGATATTCCCATTTATGTGTCGCCAGACTCCGCCGAACTTTGGGCGAGTCCAAAACTTTTTCAAGTTGACAAACACAAAAGACCATCTCGTGTGGCTGGTTGTCCGCCAGATGCATTCACAGAGGACGGTCAGCTTTGGGGCAATCCGCTTTATGATTGGGACTACCACATTCAAAGTGATTTTAAGTGGTGGAAAAGCCGACTCAATCACTGCAAAAAAATCTATGATGTTTTGCGTATCGACCATTTCAGAGGTTTTGAGAGCTACTATTCAATCAAGGCAGGTGCAAAAAATGCACGAAAAGGTTCTTGGGTTAAAGGGCCAGCGTATCACTTTATTGATATGCTAAAAAAGAACTATAAAAAATATCCAATCATCGCAGAGGACCTCGGCTACATGACAAAAGAGGTTATAGATATGCTTAAATATAGCGAACTACCAGGCATGAAAGTCTTGCAGTTTGCCTTTGGTGCACTCGGTGATAACGATTATTTGCCACACAACTATACAAAAAATTCTGTGGTTTATACAGGTACGCACGACAACACAACTAGCCTTCAGTGGATAGAAACAGCGAGCGAAGAAGAACAAAATTTTGCAATGAAATACCTTGGCATAGACGACAAAAAACTTTTTGTGAGTGCTTTGGTTAAAACCGCAATGGCATCGCCAAGCGACACTTGCATAATTCCAATGCAAGATTATTTAGAACTTGGCGAAGAGGCAAGAATGAACTTTCCGGGACTTCTCGGTGGCAATTGGCAGTGGAGATTGACTGGTGATATGATTAACGATGAACTAGCCAAAAAAATCGCAGACATAACAGAGGTTTATTGCAGATATAGCAACATGAATATTATTAACCCTTAACTAAGTGGCATAAATCCTGCCAAAAGTTTCTGCTCACTTATTTATAAGCTTAATAATAATCAAGTTACTATAACAAGAAAGGTGTTTTATTTATGATTGAACAACAAATTTTGAAATATTTAAAAAAAGACATAAAATCTTCTACTAACGAAGAAATTTATATAGCATTGCTAAATTTGGTTAACGATTTAGCAAAAGAAAAAGAGCAAGCAAAGGGCGAGCGAAAGCTCTATTATATCTCTGCGGAGTTTTTAATCGGCAAACTTCTCTCTAACAACCTAATCAATTTGGGGATTTTTGACGAGGTTCGTGAGATTTTGGCTGAAAACGAAAAAGATATTTCGGATATAGAGGGCATAGAGCCAGAGCCATCTCTCGGCAATGGCGGTCTTGGCAGATTGGCTGCGTGTTTTCTGGACTCAATAGCGAGTCTTGGGCTAAATGGTGACGGAATTGGGCTAAATTATCATTTTGGTTTATTCAAGCAAAAGTTTGAGAACAATGCACAAAGTGAGTATCCAAACCCTTGGATAGAAAAAAATTCTTGGCTAAACAAACAAGATTTTTCTTGCGAAGTTGAGTTTAAAGACGTAACAGTAAAGGCAAATTTGTATGATATTATTGTTACAGGCTATCAAAATAAGTCCAACAAACTCCACCTTTTTGACATAGAAAGCATTGACGAAAAAATTGTGAAAGAGGGAATTGACTTTGACAAAACAGATGTCGAAAAGAACCTAACTCTCTTTTTGTATCCTGATGATAGCGACGAAAATGGCGAGCTTTTGCGTATTTATCAACAATATTTTATGGTGAGTGCAGGTGCACAATTTGTTATAAAAGAATTTTTGGAAAGCCACAAGGATTTAAAAGAACTTCACAAATATGTTGCAATTCAAATCAACGATACACATCCGTCAATGGTTATCCCAGAGCTTATCAGACTCCTAAATAAAAAAGGTTTGAGCATGGACGAGGCGATTGAAACTGTTTCAAAAACTTGTGCCTACACAAACCACACAATACTTGCAGAGGCTTTGGAAAAATGGAAACTCAGCTATATCGAGGCAGTTGCTCCTTGCATTGTGCCTGTTATCAAAGAGCTAGACAAGAGGGTTAAGGCGAAGTTCAATAACAAAAAACTAGATATTATCGGCGAGGACAAAAGGGTGTATATGGCTCATATTGATATGCACTATGGGTACAGCATCAATGGTGTTGCCTCGCTCCATACTGATATTTTAAAAGCAGAAGAACTAAACGATTTCTACAAAATCTATAAAGAAAAGTTCAATAACAAAACAAACGGTATAACTTTTAGACGTTGGTTGCTACATTGCAACAGAGCTTTGGCTGATTTTATTAAAGAAAAAATTGGCGGAAAAGACATCTATGCGGGCAATGCAGAGGCACTCAAAGAACTTTTGGACTATAAAGACGACAAAGACACACTAAAAAAACTTGTACAAATCAAAATGGATAACAAAATCAAGCTCAAAGATTTTATAAAAAATGCCTATGATATTGATGTTGACGAAAATTCTATTTTTGATATTCAAATAAAAAGATTGCACGAGTACAAAAGACAACAAATGAACCTTTTGTATATCATTAACAAATATTACGAGATAAAATCAGGCAAAGTGCCAAAAAGACCGATAACTTTTATCTTCGGAGCAAAGGCAGCACCTGCCTATACAATTGCAAAAGATATTATTCACGCAATTTTATGCTTGCAAAAATTGATTTTGTCAGACAAACAAGTGTCAAAATATATCAAAATTGTCATGGTCGAAAACTATAATGTTACAATGGCGGAAAAACTTATTCCAGCTTGTGATGTTTCGGAGCAAATTTCTCTTGCATCAAAAGAGGCATCTGGCACAGGTAATATGAAATTTATGCTAAACTCTGCCATCACTCTTGGAACAGAGGACGGAGCAAATGTTGAAATTCACGAACTAGTTGGCGAAGAAAATATCTACGTTTTTGGAAAATCGAGCGAAGAAGTTATCGAACACTACAAAAAAGCGGACTATGTCGCAAAGGATTATTATATTAAAAACGAGAAAATAAGAACGCTTATCAATTTTATTATAAGCCCAGAAATGCTAGAACTCGGCAACGCAGAAATGCTATTGAGATTTCACGCAGAGCTTATCAAAAAAGACTGGTTCATGACTCTTTTAGACCTAGAAGAATATATAAAAATCAAAGACAAATGTTTTGCTGATTACGAAAACAGGGAAGACTGGAGCAAAAAAATGCTAGTAAACACAGCAATGGCAGGCTATTTTTCCTCTGACAGAACAATAAAAGAGTATAACAAAGACATTTGGAAATTGTGAAAAATACGATATGTAAAAATGTAGGGGTTGTTGATATAATTCACAATTCACAATGCACAATTCACAATTGTAGCGGAAATCTTGCGATTTCTTAATTATATATTGTTAAACCCTTGGTGGGAGCAAGCCCCCACCCTACGTTGCTTACCGATAGATATCAAAAAAACCGCAGGAACTTTATGTTCTTGCGGTTTTTTTCTTTAATGATTAATTTTTGTTTTCGCTCACAATTTCTTTGATTGAAGATGCTAGGCCAGCGATGCCTTGGATATTTGACGGAACAATAATTTTTGTTGCTTTGCCGTCCGCTGCTTTTGCGAATGCCTCTAGGCTTTTGATAACCAAAACAGCGTCTGTTGGATTTGACTCATTGATTAATTTGATTGAGTCGGCAAGAGCTTTTTGCACTTCTCTGATAGCCTCTGCCTCACCTTGTGCTTCACGGATTTTCGTTTCTCTAACAGCGTCCGCTTTCAAAATTGCAGATTCTTTGTGTCCCTCTGCGATTAGGATTGCAGAGTGTTTTTCTCCCTCGGCATCCAAGATTTTTGCACGTCGTTCACGTTCTGCTTTCATTTGTTTTTCCATTGAGTCCTGAATTTCTCTTGGTGGAATTATGTTTTTTAACTCAACACGATTAACTTTTATTCCCCATGGGTCAGTTGCTTCGTCCAGTATAACTCTGATTTTTGTGTTGATTACATCACGAGAAGTCAAAGTGCTGTCTAGCTCTAAATCGCCGATTATATTTCTAAGAGTAGTCGCTGTCAAATTCTCTATTGCAGAGATTGGTTTGTCAACGCCATAAGTATATAGTTTTGGGTCTGTTATCTCAAAATACACAACTGTGTCAATTTGCATTGTAACATTATCTTTTGTGATAACTGGTTGAGGTGGAAAGTCTACCACTTGTTCTTTTAGACTAACTTGTTTTGCTATTCTGTCTACAAATGGAATTTTGAAGTGTAAACCTCTTTGCCAAACATCGCTAAACGCACCGACTCTCTCAAGAACATAGGCATGAGCCTGTGGAACGATTTTAATGCATGAAACTAATATTGATAAAATAATCACGATGATTACAACTGGGACGATAAACGGAATTAACATTTCTAACATACTATACCTCCAAATTTTTTACGATAAGTTTATTACCTTCGATTTTTTCAACCACAACAATTGTGCCTTCTGATATTGAATTTTCGTCCGCTGAAACAGCCAACCAAATTAAACCGCCAATTTTCGCTTCGCCAGATTTGCCAAATGGCCCGACATCAAGCGTTATTATTGCTTTTTCGCCAATGTGCCTGTCAGAGTTTGTCGCTTCGGTTTTTGTGTTTAGGATATCCTTGAAAAAGATTTTTGTAAAAATCAAGCTGAGGATTGACACAACAACGGCAATAATAATCTGAGCGAACACAGGTGCTCCCAAATAATAAGCGATTAGTCCACCAAGAAATCCGAGGACGAACCAAATTGAAACAAGTTGGGCGGTTGCGGTTTCAGCAATGACACCCGCAATAATCAATGCAAGCCATATATAAGCTTCCATAAAAACAACTCCTTTCTAAAAATTGTAGTTATTACTCTTTAATGATAACATCAATGAAATAAAAAAGCAATAGAAAATGCACGAGATGTCAAAAAAACGACATGAAATGTATGTAATTCACAATTCACAATGCACAATGCAAAATTATTGTGTCGGTGTGTTTATTGCACGAAAGATATATTTATGTCGGATAAATATATCTCGCCCTATGATATAGCAACATGAATATTATTAGTCCTTAACTAAGTGGCATAAATCCTGCCAAAATCTCTAAAAATCCTCGCTAATACGAAAGTATTAGCTGTGGTTTTTAAAACTTCTGACAGAATTTCTGCTCACTTATTTATAAGCCTAATAATAATCAAGTTGCTATATAAATGGGAATTTAGTGAAAAGGTAATATAAAAAAATATATAATTAAGAAATCGCAAGATTTCCACCGCAATTGTGAATTGTGAATTTTGAATTGTGAATTAACCATTCTCCAATGCACCCTCTACAATATTTTAAATTACGACAGGCGTTCTTTGAAATCTTTGTAGGAAAATTCTTTGATTAATTTAATATTTCCGTCGAGGGTTTTAAGGGCTATGCTTGGGAGTTTCATTCCGTTGAATGTGTTGTTTTTTACCATGGAATAAATCGCCATGTCGCAAAAAATAAGTTCGTCACCAATTTTTAGTTCTGTATCAAAAGAATAATCAGAGATTATGTCGCCAGATAGACAGGTTGCCCCTGTGAGTCTGTATGTGTGGGCTTTTTCGTTTGCCTTTGCTGAATTTATCACGTATGGGCGATAAGGCATCTCGATAACGTCAGGTGTGTGACACGCTGGAGAAGTATCCAAAATTGCAATGTCTATTTGGTTGTTCACAATGTCCAAAACCTTTGTATGCAAAAATCCAGCATTCAAAGCGACAGCCTCGCCAGGCTCTAGGTACACTTGTACATCGTATTTTTTTTTGAAGTCATTAACTGTTTTTATGAGCAGTTCCACATCATAATCTTTTCTTGTGATGTGGTGACCACCGCCAAAATTTATCCATTTTATTTTGTGCAGATACTTGCCGAATTTTTGTTCTACGGCTTTTAGCGTTGTCACTAAATCGTCGCAGTTTTGTTCGCAAAGTGTGTGGAAATGAATGCCAGTCATGCCGTCTATTTCAGTTTCGTCAAAGTTTTTGAGTGTAACACCAAGTCTTGAGCCAAAACTGCATGGGTCATAGATGTCGTGTCCCTCTTGCGTGGAACATTCTGGATTAATTCTAATGCCAAATT
>JAWXUN010000290.1:0-2061 GCA_044426425.1 Clostridia bacterium
ATATATTTTGCGGTCTATAACTCTTTGGCTGCACCAGCAGAATTGATTTCTGAAATAGTTGATAGCCCAACAGGGATAGAAGTTGAAAGCGATGATATTTTGTCTTGGCTTGATGGTTCTGGCGACTTGGAAATAAGCGAAAGTCCAGAGCCAACGGCTACTGTGACACCGAGTTCCGCTCCTACACCTACACCTACCTCTACCCCAACACCGACTCCTACACCAACTCCAACACCTACACCAACTCCGAGTCCAACACCGACTCCTACCACAACTCCAATTCCAGAACCACAAGAGGTTTATTTCGACACAATTTCTTCTAGTTCGGTATTGTCACCACAGGGTAGCAAGTCGTATTATGCTAAAAATTTAGTCGATGGTTCTATTTCCACAGCATGGATAGAGGGCGTGACTGGCCTAGGCGAGGGTGAGTTTGTGATGTTTGAGTCTACATATTCACAAAAAGTTCAAGAAATAACTTTGTATAGCGGTTATGGCGGAAATTTTGAAGAAAATTCTTATGTAACACAAGTTCAATTGAGTTTTTCGAATGGCGAAAGTTTTGTTTACGAAATCGGCTCAAAATGGCAAACTATCCAATTACCTTATCAAATTGATACAAAATATGTAAAGATAACAATTTTAGAAGCAAAAACTGCTAGTTCCTCAGGAAAAACAGTCTATGAGGATACAGGAATTTCTGAAATAGAATTTTATGATTATTGTTCTTAATAATTTTAAAAAAAGCAGACTATATAATTTTTTTGTATAGTCTGTTTAGTTTTATCTATAATTGTCCTATTTATTCTAAATAAATAAAAAAATATTAATATTGACAGATGTTTAATCTCTTATGATTGACTTTTTAACGAAAATATGGTAATATTAATAATAAATAAATTATAAAAATGGAGGTACTATCATGTTTAGTTTTTTAAAAAAAGAGTGTGCAGTATGTTTTATCGGAGGAGCAATTGCTGGACTAGTTGGCTTAAAAGTAGCCAAACATCCAAAAACTCGTGAGTTAGCTGTAAAAGCTATTGCTAAAGGTCTACAAGCTAAAGATTGCGTTGAAGAAAAAGTTGCAAATATCCGTGAAGATGCAGAAGATATTTATGTAGAAGCAAAAGAGCAAGCTAAAAAAAGTAGCGAAACAGTAGCAGAAGAAGTATAATTGAAGAATGTGAGGCAGCATTGAATTTTAAAATTATATGCGATAATTGCAATCGTCTTAGACTTCGTTTTGGCAAGTATATTATAAGCAAAGAGCAAGGATACAAAATTTCTTCGTTAATTCTTTCTGTGAATGACGTAAAAAAAGTTAGAGTAAACCATGTTAATGGTAGTGTTTTAGTTGAGTACGAAAAACCTGAATGTAAAAAAGAAGTTTTCAAAATTCTTTCTTCTCTTAGCGTTTATGAGCTTGAAGACGGGATAGCAACTGAAGAAGAAAAGCGTGATGAAATAGATACAAGTTTTAGACAAAAACTTGTGAAAATAGTGTTTAAACATGGTTTTCACAAATTGGTTTTACCGCTTTTTTTGCCTAGTCCTTGGCGTGTGGCTCATACCGCTTATAGGTCAATTCCGTTTTTAAGAAGTGGGTTTAGACAGCTTAGACGTGGACAACTTAATGTAGAAGTTTTAGATGCAACGTCTATCACGGCCTCTTTGTGCACAGGTCAACACAAAACATCTTCGTCAATTATGTTTCTCTTATCTTTGTCAGAATTGTTGTTAGAATACTCTAACGCAAGAGCGAAAAATGCTCTAGCTGGAAGTCTATCTATAAATATAGACAAAGTTTGGCTTGTTAAAGATGATGTAGAAATAAGTATTCCAACAAAAGATTTAGCCGTAGGCGATGTAATTCGTGTGAGAATGGGAAGTATGATTCCAGTTGATGGAACAATTGTGACTGGCGAGGCACTTATCAACGAGGCAATGATGACGGGCGAACCTTTGTCTGTTCACAAAGATGTTGGAAGTACTGTTTTTGCAGGAACAGTTATAGAAGAGGGCGATATCAGTCTAGAGGTGCTTGAGCTTTCTAACAGTTCA
>JAWXUN010000032.1:0-11155 GCA_044426425.1 Clostridia bacterium
CACAGCTTTTAGATTATTTTTTGCCCAGTACATAGAAAGATTTGGCAAGGCACTTGTGCCAAAGGCTTGAGTAAGTGCTGGAATGAGCATAAAAATTGTCATTGCATAAGCGTGACAACCAAAGAGAAAATTTGGTATTGTGGATATGTCGCTTAGGTTCTCTTCTGGAATTTGGTTTTTGTAAAGCTCTAGTATTTCGGCAGAATTTTCTATCATTAAATCGCCAAGCCTTTTCTGCACAATTGTCTGGTCAACAAGAGCTGATATGCTAACAGTCATTGAACCTATCGCTATTGGCAAGGCGATTTTTAGCAGTCTTTTTCTGATATGTTTGTCTGAATGTGGCTTTTGATAAGAAATATTTTCTATTCCGTCACCCTTTATTTTGTGATAAAACAACAAAAACAAAAAGCTAAGAAGAGTGCCACAACTCACACCCAAAATTGCCGCAGCTGCTGCACAAGAAAAAATTGTGAGCTGTGCATTGTCGGCAGAAAGAACTTTGCCCAAAACGCTAGAACTTTGCATATATTCTGCGGTGAGATGTTCTGTTACTGCAAAAGCAAGATAAATGCCTAGCAAAAGCTTTGTCAGAGCCTCTATAACCTGCGAAATCGCCGTTGGGTACATATCTCTAAGTCCCTCGTGATAGCCCCTGTAAATCGAGTTTAACGAGCAAAACAAAATACTTGGCGAAAGAACAATTATCGGCAAAAATGCTCCGCTGTTGCCAATAAACTGTGTGTAAACTTTGGCAGACACAAGCATAACGCACATTCCAATAAATCCACTGAAAAAGAAAATAGGCAACGAAAGACTTTTGATTTTTCTAACATCGCTATATCGCCCCAGAGAATAATTTTCGGAAACTAGTTTTGATATTGCAACAGGAAATCCAGCAGTTGCAAGGCTGAAAAAAACAGCATAAAAATTATAGGCAGTGTTAAAATAACCCATGCCATTTTCGTTTATTATATACGCAAGTGGAAGTTTGAAGAACGCTCCGATAAGTTTAACAATAGCCATGGATAGCGTGAGGATTATTGCTGACTGCAAAAAACTTTGTCTTTTAATCAAAAAAATCAAATCCTAAACATAAAAATTTATTACTAATTCTTATGTTTAGGATTTTAGGTTTATGAGTTTTTTTAGAAAATGACAAGAGTATCTTGTGGAATTTCATATTGTAGGGTGAATTTAGTGAAAAAGTAAGGTGAAAATCCTTACGGATTTTTTGGTTAAAGTTTTGAATATTATAATTTATTTAGAAAAATATAGTTTATAAAACAATATATAATTAAGAAATCGCAAGATTTCCGCTATACCTCTTAACTATTCACTTTTACTTATTACTTAAGTTACCGACTATGGCGTCGTTCCCTACATTTAATGTAAAATATTAAACTATCCGATTGTTATTTCTCTTTGTGCGTGTCCGTTTAGGCTCATGTCGCTGATATTGCCAGCCTCAAACTCGTAAAAAGCCTGTGAACCAATCATTGCTGCGTTGTCGCCACAATATTTTAGTTCTGGCATAAAAAGTTCCCATTTTCTTTTGTCGCACTCTTCTTTAAGCGTTTTTCTCAAAAGTCTGTTTGCGGAAACTCCACCAGCTAGGACTAGCTTTTTGTATCCCTCTTGCTCGGCTGCTTTTATAAAATTGTCGCAAAGTAAATCGACAACCGCTTTTCTATAAGATGCCGAAACATCGGCAATGTTTACTTCTTCATTTTTTTGTTTTGCCTTGTGTAGTAAATTGATAACGGCTGTTTTTAAGCCTGAAAAACTGAAATCTAGCGGTGAACCCTCTACCCTTGGTCTTGGCAATTTATACGAAAGTGGGTCGCCATTTTCGGCTATTTTGTCTAGGGCAATTCCTCCTGGATAGTCCATTCCCATGGCTCTTGCCGCCTTGTCAAAGGCTTCTCCTGCTGCATCGTCCCTTGTTTTTCCGATAACCTCTAGCTCGGTATAAGACTTTACTTTTATGATATGGCTGTGTCCGCCTGAAACAACCAAGCACAAAAATGGCGGTTTTAGTTCTGTATCAGAAATATAATTCGATGCGATATGCCCTCTTAGGTGATGCACGGCAATCAATGGCAAATTTGTGCTGAGTGCCAAGCCTTTTGCAAAATTCACACCCACAAGAAGTGCACCGATTAGCCCTGGTGAATACGTAACCGCAACGGCATCAATCTCGTCCATGCTGAGTTTCGCCGTTTCTAGTGCCTCTTTTGTGACGGCTACAATAGCCTCGCTGTGCATTCTTGATGCAATTTCTGGAACAACTCCACCGTATAATCTATGTTCGTCAATCTGTGATGCAACTGCGTTTGAGAGAACCTCTCTGCCGTCTTTGACAACCGCCGCCGCTGTTTCATCGCAAGATGATTCAATTGCGAGTATAAGCATTTTTCAAGTCCTTTCTTTGGTATAAATCAATCCGTTTTCCACTGGATTATCGTAGAAATTCTTTCTTTTTCCTAGGTTTTTAAAGGCCAATTTTTTATATAAATTTGTCGCTTTTTCGTTGCTCTCTCTCACTTCTAAACTAAGAGAAATTTTGCAAATCGAGAACATTTTTTCGATTAATTTTGTAGCTAAACTCATTTTTCTATATTCAGGAAAAACTGCAATATTCGTGACATAACCCTCGCCACAAACAAGGTGCATACCTGCATAGGCAAGAACTTTTTCGTTTTCTTCGCACACAAAAAACCTTGCGGTTTCGTTGTTAATTTCTTCGGAAAGTCCATTTTCTGACCAAGGCTGACTAAAACAAATTTTTTCTAAATCTGCAATTTGTTTTATGTGTTTTTCATGCATTTCTTCTATTTTCATAATATATACACAACTTTTCTATAAAGCTTTTTAACTCGTTTATAAGTTGCTCTCGGCAAACTCGATAATCTTCTACCTCAAGTCCATAGGGGTCTATTATCCCCTCTTTTGGGGTGTAAATTTTGTCGTGTGGTATGCCTGCTTTTTCTAATATATAAGAGTGGGTGTCGCCCATTGAAAAATAGCAGTCCCACATTGAAATTTCTTTTGAACTAAATCTTCTGGACTTATAATCGCTGATGTCTACTCCGATTTCTTCGAGAGCAATCACAGCATTTTCTGCGATATTCTCTCCGTTTGTTGACGAAAGCCCAGCACTCATGCAAACAGCGTTGCCCTCTAGCACTGTGCCCTTTATCATCTGACGAAAGAGTCCTTCTGCCATGGGACTTCTGGAAGTATTCCCTGTGCATATAAATAATACTTTCATAGCAAGTTCCTTTTTTATGTATTGTAATTTTTTTTGCGAGGATTTTCACATTACTTTTTCACTTTTAAACACATCGTAAACCCACGGTTGGAGCAAGCCCCAACCCTACATTCAAAAAATCCGTTAGGATTTCACAGTTATTGTCAATTATCAATTATCAATTAATAATTCCCGTTTCCTACAATATTTAATTTATAAATAGATACAATGAACATGGTTTTATTTTGCTTCGTACCATGTTTTGCCACTTTTTGCCTCTGCTATCATTGCTACGCTCATATCAGCTGAACTTTTCATCTCTTCTTCTAATATTGCTATAACTTTTTCTTTTTCTATCTCTGGGCACTCGACAATGAGTTCGTCGTGTACTTGTAAAATCAATTTTGCTTGGAGTTTTTCTTCTTTTAATCTGTTGCTAACTTTTACCATTGCTATTTTGATGATGTCTGCTGCCGCACCTTGGATAGGCATATTTCTTGCGACTCTCTCACCAAAGGCTCTCATGTTAAAATTTGAGCTTGAAAGTTCTGGCAAATATCTTCTTCTGCCAAAGATATCCTCTGCATAGCCTTTTTCTTTTGCATTTGCAATAATCTCGTCCATGTAATCTTTGACTCCGCCAAAGTTTCTTAAATATTCATTTATATAATCCTCGGCTTCTTTTCTTGTAACACCGATATCTTTTGAGAGTGAAAACGCACCGATACCATAGACAATTCCAAAGTTAACTGCCTTTGCACTGCTTCTCATTTGAGTGGTTACAAAGTCCTCTGGCATATTAAACACCTTTGCCGCTGTCGCCTTGTGGATATCTTTTCCGCTGTTGAAAGCATCAATCATCACTTTGTCTTTTGAAACATGAGCCAAGACTCTTAATTCTATTTGAGAATAATCGGCATCGACTAATACCCAATCTTCTTTTGCTACAAAGAATTTTCTTAAATTTGCACCAAGGCTTGTTCTAACTGGAATGTTTTGTAGGTTTGGCTCTGTGCTTGAAATTCTGCCTGTTCTTGTTTCTGTTTGATTAAAGCTAGAGTGTATTCTGCCGTCTTCTGCCAAGGCTTTTAGCAGTCCAACGCAATAAGTTGAATTGAGCTTTGTGAGTGTTCTATAAGACAAAATATCCTCTACAACTGGGTGTCTATAACGCAAATTCTCTAGCACTTCTGCATTTGTTGAATAACCTGTTTTGGTTTTTTTGCCGTGTGGCAACTCTAATTTTACAAAAAGAGCCTCGCCCAATTGTTTTGGCGAATTTATGTTAAATTCGTAGCCGACTTGCTCGATAATACTTTTACCTAGTTTATCAATATCCGCTTTTAGGGTTTTACCAAAATCTTTTATACCCTCTTTATCAACCGCAAATCCCTCTAGTTCCATATCTGCAAGGACTAATGCAAGCGGAATTTCTACATCGTTTAAAAGAAAACTTTGTTTATTCTCTTCTATTTTTTCTGAAATAATTTTGCAAAGGCTTGGCAAACTTGCACACGAAGAGGCTGATTTGTCCTCTGATTTTCCGAGGCTCACCGAAAATTCTGCACATAGTCTTTCGACATCATAGGACGAGCTTGATGGATTTAAAAGATAGCCCGCTAATCCTAAATCCATTTTTACATTTTTCACGTCCTCGCCTGTTTTTGATTTGACGAGTTTTTGAAAAGCCTTGACATCACTGCAATATTTTTCTATTTTTGTGTTTTTCGCAAAACTTTTTAGGAACATATCATTTGCACAAACTTTGAGAATTTCTCCGTTATTCTCAAAATACAAACAGTCGTTTTCTTGCACAAAATAGGCTTTTCCCTTGTCCTCTAGCATTGGCAAAACTGAAGAAATTTGTGTGATTTCTTTCACTGTGATTTCTGTTTGTTCCACTTCTTCTGTCACAATTTCGTTTGCATTTATGCCCATTTTATCCATCAATTTGAACAGCTCTAGCTTTGTCATAAGTGCTGTGACTTTGTCCCTTTGCATTTCTGATATTTTGTAGCTTTCTATGTTTGTATCTATCGGGACTTCTCTGCAAATTGTGCCTAGCTCGTAGCTCATCAGTGCATTTTCTTTTGATGCGACAAGCTTTTTTTTCATCGTTTCTCTTATATCTAGCGTTTCCAGATTTTCGTATATATATGAAAGCGAGTCAAATTTTTTGATAAGTTCGCCTGCACCTTTTTCGCCAATTCCAGCTACTCCTGGAATATTGTCGGAGCTGTCGCCTTGGATAGCTTTTATGTCTATTAATTGAAGCGGCTTAACACCATAGGTTTCTTCAATTTTTTCTATATCATAGATTGTAACTGTGGACTGCCCAAACTTTGTGCTGGCGAGTCTGACATTTGTATGTTCTGACACAAGTTGCAAGCTGTCCCTATCTCCTGTTGCGATAACGCAAGAGTCGCCTTTTTCCTCGCAAACTCTGCTAAGTGTGCCAAGGATATCGTCTGCCTCGTAGCCCTCTAGGCTTACCAAAGTATAGCCCAGATATTCTAAAAGTTCTTTTAGGATAGGCATTTGCATTGCGAGTTCCTCTGGCATTCCTTTTCTGCCTGCCTTGTATTTATCATACATTTTGTGGCGAAAAGTTGGTGCTTTTAAGTCAAAGGCAACCGCTACGGCATCTGGTTTTGTTTCTTCTTTTATTTTCTCTAAAATATTTAAAAAACCATAAATACCATTGGTGAACACACCTTCTTTTGTGCTTAATAATTTAATGCCATAATAGGCTCTATTTACGATACTATTTCCGTCTAATACTAATAATTTCATATTCACCTCTGGTTGTGTTTTTTTGATTATACCTTATCTTTTAACTTTGTTTTGTAGAAACGGAAGAACAAACAGCCTGTTATTGCTGCGGCTGTGAAATCTGCCACTGATTCTGCCGACAAAACTGCAAAAACCATTGATGGTTCTTGTGCAAGGTCTGCCACTGGTTCTGATAGTGTTTGGATTATATCTAAATTTCCGATTAGCATTGGCATGATGAAAATAAGCGGAATTAATAGAATAATTTTTCTTGTAATCGCCATTAACAACGAGCGTTTTGCCTCGCCAAGTGCCAAGAAACTTTGTTGGCAAGAAAGTTGTACTCCGAACACCAAAGCACCTGAGAAATATGGAGGAATTGCCCATGCCGCAAACCTCAGTGCGTCTTCACTATCTGCAAAAATCCCCGCAAAGAACTCTGGGAACGATACCACGATTGACACGCTGATAACCGAAAAACTTGTTGCAACTACAAACAAAAGTTTGAAAGCTTTTCTAACTCTGTCCATATTGCCAGCTCCAAGGTTGTAGCTCATGATAGGTTGAGCACCCTGTGCCATACCTTGAACTGTCATCAAAAGCATTGTGAAAAGGCTTGACAAAATTGCCATTGTGCCAACTGCGAGTGTTCCGCCGTATAATTTTAATTGATTATTAAATGTTATTTGCAAGAGTCCCTCTGTTGCTGTCATGATAAATGGTGACACACCAAGAGCGACGATTGAGCCAACAATTTTGAGGTTTGGTTTTATATATGCCCTTTTTATTCGCATTATGCTGTTGCCTTTAAAGAAAAACAACATTACCCAAACTGCCGAAACAGCTTGTGCTATGATTGTTGCAATCGCTGCACCCTGAACACCCATGCCTAGTACAAAAATAAATATTGGGTCTAAAATTATATTTAAAATAGCACCGATTAAAACAGTTGCCATGCCAAGGCTGGATTTGCCCTGTGTTGTTATATATGGATTTAAACCAACGGCATATAGAACAAAAATTGTGCCCAGTGAATATATGCCAACATAGCCTTTTGCAAGTTCTATATTAGTTATGTCTGCACCAAAAGCATATAAAATTGGCTCTTGAAAAATCTGAATTATAATTGTTAGGGCAATTGCAACAATTGTTAATACAGAAAACGAGTTTGTGAGAATTTTGTTTGCACCATCTACATCTTTTTGACCGAGTTTCATTGCTGCTATCGGTGCACCACCAAAGCCAAGCAAAGAGTTGAATGCTGAAATTAGTGTTACGACTGGAAGTGAAACAGCAAGAGCCGACATAGCTAGTTCGCTATCTGGCACACGTCCTATATATATTCTATCTACCATGTTATATATGACGTTTACGAGTTGTGCGACAACTGTTGGAATTGCTAGTCTAAGAAAAAGCCCTGGAATTTTGGCTGTGCCAAGTTTGTCTGCTGATGTACCCATTATTATACCCCTTATTCTGTTAAAATTGCATCTGTCTTTGATTTTATATAAACATCTTGTAGCAATACATCTAAATCCTTAAGGCTACACAATGTGCCAGAGCGTCTTCTGAACTCCGCCGCTCCTTTTATGCCGTGCATATACCATGCAATGTGTTTTCTTGCCTCTCTCATTGCCTTTTCTTCGCCTTTTATCTCGCACATCTGCTCCATTTGTTTTCTTATTACAAGAAGTTTTTTTGATATTGGAGGTTCTGGTAAAATTCGTAAATTATCAACAAGGTTTGCGTTAATTTCTGAAAAAATCCAAGGTCTGCCAAGTGCTGACCTTGCAACCATAACGGCATCGCAATTTGTGTGCGAGAGCATTTTTGCCGCTTGTTCTGCATTTGTTACGTCGCCATTGCCAATAACAGGGATTGACAAATTCTCTTTGACTTCTCTGATAATATCCCAGTCTGCCGATGGTTTGTACATCTGCATTCTTGTTCTGCCGTGGATTGTGAGGGCTTGTGCACCAGATTGCTCACAAATTTTTGCAACTTCAAGTGCATTTATGCTGTTGTCGTCCCAACCTTTTCTGATTTTCACAGTGATTGGAATATCTGTCACCCTTGTCATTTCTTTGACAATTTCGCCACACAAGTTAGGTGTTTTCATAAGAGCCGAGCCACAGTTGTTCCCAGCGATTTTTGGCACAGGGCAACCCATATTTACATCTATAAAAATAGGCTTAAGCTCACTTGCAAGTTCTGTCGCTTTTGCCATGATGAGTGGGTCGTCGCCAAAAATTTGTATGCCAACTGGGCCATCGTCACGGCTTATATCCATAAGTCCGAAAGTTTTTTTGTAGTTATGTATCAATGCCCTTGACGAAATCATTTCTGTAACAGAAAAAGCCGAGCCGTAGGCATAGCAAATATTTCTGAAAGCCACGTCAGTCACACCAGCCATTGGTGCTAAAACTGCCCTGCCTTTTATGTTATAATTTCCGATTTTCACATATTTCTCCTGTTTTTAATATAATAAATAGATTAAAATTTTTGCAAAAATTCAATCTCACTTTTTGGGTCTTTTGCCGAAAAAACAGATGTTCCACAAACGCTGATGTCAACGCCCATTTCTTTGCAATACTCTATGTTTGCTCTGCCAATTCCGCCGTCCGCTTGTATTAGGATATCTTTTGATTTTTCTCTGATTTTTTGGATTTTTTCTAGTGGCACAGGCATGAACGATTGACCGCCAAAGCCTGGTTCAACTGTCATTATAAGCACCATAAATAATTTATCTAAATATGGCAACACTGTTTCTATATCTGTGTTTGGCTTGAGGGCGAGTGCTGGTTTTATGCCAAAACTGTTGATTAGCTCAATTGTTTTTTCTATATCATCTTCACTTTCGACATGAAAGCTGATTATATCTGCTCCTGCTTCTGCAAAACTTTTTATATATTTGCTTGGATTACTAAGCATCAAGTGCACATCAAACGGAACATTTGATATTTTTTTTAGACCTGCGACAAAGCCTGGACCGTAGCTTAGGTTTGGCACAAAATGGCCGTCCATTATATCAAGATGAATGTAATCTGAGTTTGAAACTCTTTCTAATTCAATCTTTAAATTTGTTATATCTGCTGCTAGAACTGAGGGTGCGATTTTCATAAAAAACCTCTTTTATATTTATTTTTTTCTAAATTATATTATAACTCATTTTATCAAATAATGCAAGGGAACAAATTGTAAATAGAAAAAAACTTGTCAAATTTTGCGATGACTAATCCATGATTTTTATTTAAAAAAGATGATTTTTATTGTGAGAAATATCCAAATCACAAACAAGTCAATGGTTCACAAAGCAACCAGATTAGCTAATCACATAAAAAGTTTTCAACATTTAGGACAAAATGCACAAAGTCAGACTGCATAAAAATTCACAGCTAGTTCATCAAGCCGAAATTTGTAAAATTCATTGACTTTAGCAAATCAAAACACTATAATATAAGAGGACAGATAAATTGGATATTTTTACTTATTAAATAGGAGTGTGACTTATCATGTGTGATAAAGAAGTTATGGTTCAAAACCAAGTCGGCCTACACGCTAGACCAGCAACATTTTTCATTCAAAAAGCTAATGAATACAGAGCGTCAATTTGGGTTGAAAAAGAAGAAAGACGTGTAAACGCAAAAAGCCTTTTAGGTGTTCTTTCTCTTGGAATTGTCGGTGGAACAACTATCCGTGTTATCGCTGATGGTGCTGACGACGTTGACGCAGTTAACGGACTAGTTCAATTAGTAGAGTCAGGATTTACTGAATAATTTTTGACTTAAACGTAGAGAAAATCAAAACATACTGTTTTTTAGGGAGGGTTAAAAGCCCTCCCCTACGTTTTTTTAGGGGGAAAAGTTTGTGACTGAACAAAACGAAAGACTTGGATATTTAAGAAAAAAAGCTATAAATCTGCCACAGAGTTCTGGTGTTTATCTCATGAAAAACAAACAGAATAAAATTATATATGTTGGAAAAGCTAAGAATCTAAAAAATAGGCTTAGCAGTTATTTTGGTTCAGACAAAACTCTTTGGCTAAAAGTTGTTGCAATGGTTTTGCAGGTTTTTGATTTTGATTATATCATGACAGACAGCGAGTTTGAGGCTCTTGTGTTAGAGAACAGTTTGATTAAACAAAACCAACCAAAATATAATATTCTTTTGAAAGACGACAAAGGATATTCTTATATAAAAGTGAGCAAAGCACCTTGGGCACGAATAAGCGAGTCCAAAAAAATTGAAAAAGACGGTTCTAAATATATAGGCCCTTATGTCAGTTCGTGGAGTGTTAAATCTGCGATTGACGAGGCGAGAAAAATCTTTAAACTTCCAAGTTGCAACAAAGTTTTCCCTCGTGATTTTGGAAAATCTCGCCCTTGCCTAAATTTTTATATAAAACAGTGCAACGCTCCTTGTTTGGGCAAAATAAAAGAGAGTGACTATGCACAAAATCTTGAGGACGCACTGGATTTTATCAAAAAAGGTGCGACGGAGTCTATAAAAGATTTGAGAAGAAAAATGGAGAACGCCGCCGAAAACCTTGAGTTTGAAAAGGCTGCTTTTCTGCGTGACAAAATAAATGCTATTAACAAAATCACAGAAACACAAAAAATTGTGCAGAGTAGCATAGCTTTTCAGGACATTATCGCCACTGCGACAAGCGAAGAAAAAACGGCTATTACTGTTTTGAAATTTAGGACAGGCAAGCTCTGTGACAGGCAAGACTATATTTTTGAAAAAGCGAATTTGGACGAGATTTTGCAAGAATTTATCCAAAGATACTACGAGAACCATGAAATACCTCCGAGAATTACGCTTGAAAAACTACTTTTTGACTACGAGATAACCGAGAAATGGTTGAGCGAAAAAGCCGAAAAAAAAGTTGCTTTTTTTATTCCTCAAAAGGGTGAACAGCTAAAACTTTTGGAGATGTGCAAGAGCAACGCAGCCGAAAAACTCACTGATGGAACTAGCAAAAAAGGGAAAGATATAGTTGCACTAGAAGAGCTTTCTAAGCTTTTGGGTTTAAAAGAAATTCCACGATTTATTGAAAGTTACGATATAAGTAACACAGCTGGCAGTGAAAATGTTGCTGCCATGATTGTGTATAAAGACGGCAGACCT
>JAWXUN010000033.1:0-11125 GCA_044426425.1 Clostridia bacterium
CCAGCTGGAATAAGTTTACCAATGATAACATTTTCTTTAAGACCTAATAGTGGGTCTACTTTACCTTTGATAGCAGCATCTGTAAGAACTCTTGTAGTTTCTTGGAATGATGCAGCAGAAAGGAATGAGTCTGTTGCAAGAGAAGCTTTTGTGATACCGAGAAGAACTGGTATATAAGTTACCGCTGTTAAACCAGTTTCGCCTTTTGCAATTCTTTCTTGGATTTTCTCGTTAGCTATATAAATTTCAGCCTTGTCAACAAGTGCAGCAGAAATAAGGTCAGAAGAACCAGACTCCGCAACTCTAACTTTTTTCATCATTTGGCGAATGATAACTTCGATATGTTTATCGTTGATATCAACACCTTGTTGACGATAAGTTTTTTGAACCTCTTGAATGAGGTAGTTTTGAACAGCACTTTCACCGCTTATTGCAAGAACGTCGTGTGGGCTAACAGAACCTTCTGTAAGTCTACAACCTTTTTCAATAACTTCGCCCTCTTTAACAGTGATGTGTGAACCGAATGGAATCATATATGATTTTTCTTCTGCTGTTTCTGGGTCAGTAACAACAACGTGACGGTTTCTTTTGATATCTTCAAAACGAACAAGACCGCCAATTTCGCTGATAATAGCAAAGTGTTTTGGACGTCTGCCCTCAAATAGCTCGTCAATTCTTGGCAAACCTTGAGTGATATCTTCGGCACTAGCAACACCACCAGTATGGAATGTTCTCATTGTAAGCTGTGTACCAGGCTCACCGATTGATTGAGCAGCGATGATACCAACAGCCTCGCCAACTTGAACAGCTTTGCCAGTTGCAAGAGAAGCACCGTAACATTTTTTACAAATACCGTGTTTTGCACGACAGCTAAGGATTGATCTGATAACAATTTTTTCTGTACCAGCATTGATGATGATATCAGCATCAAGTTCGTCCATGATTTTGTCTTTAGAAACAAGAACAACACCATTTTCGTCACAGAAATCGTCCATTAGATATCTACCGATTAAACGCTCGCTCATTGGCTCAATTGACTCGTGACCTTGTCTGATGTCAAATACTTCTAAACCAACAGTAGTTCCACAGTCCTCTTCACGAATAATAACATCTTGTGAAACGTCAACAAGTCTACGTGTTAGGTAACCAGAGTCGGCAGTTCTAAGAGCAGTATCGGCAAGTCCTTTTCTAGCACCACGAGAAGAGATAAAGTATTCAAGAATATTTAGACCCTCACGAT
The DNA here is from genome assembly GCA_044426425.1 of Clostridia bacterium. GTDB lineage: Bacteria > Bacillota > Clostridia > Oscillospirales > Acutalibacteraceae > SIG603. Next base: position 1,241 of record JAWXUN010000033.1, read on the forward strand.
AGTTAGCACGGATAGGGATTTCGATTGTTTTACCAGCTGTATTTGCGATAAGACCACGCATACCAGCTAGCTGTCTGATTTGGCTCATGCTACCACGAGCACCAGAGTCAGCCATCATAAAGATTGGGTTGTATTGGTCAAGACCCTCTTGAAGAGCAGTTGTAACATCGTTAGTTGCTTTTTCCCATGTTTTAAGAACAGCATTATAACGCTCGGAGTCAGAAAGAAATCCAAGTTGGAAGTCCTCTGTGATAGTTTGAATGTTTGCCTCTGCTGTTGCAAGGATATCTTTTTTGCTCTCAGGGATAGTAGCGTCGCTAACAGCAACGGTAATAGCACCGATTGTTGAGTATTTATAACCTTGTGATTTAATGTCATCAAGAACTTCAGCAGATTTAGCAGTGCCGTGAATTCTGATGCATTTTTCGATTAGAGAACCAAGTTGCTTTTTACCAACAAGGAAGTCAATCTCGTATTTAAGAATATTTTCTGGAATACTTCTGTCAACATAGCCCAAGTCTTGTGGAATTGGACGGTTAAAAATCATTCTACCAACAGTTGTTTCTGAAAGACCTGTGTATGATTTTCCTTTGTAGTTAACAGTTCTTCTAACTTTAATTTTTGAGTGCAATGTGATGTCTTTTGCGTCGTAAGCCATCATTGCTTCGTCCATATCACGGAAAACTTTTCCCTCGCCAATTTCGCCATCTTTGTCAAGAGTTAGGTAGTAAGAACCCAAAATCATATCCTGAGATGGAACAGCAACTGGTTTACCGTCAGATGGTTTTAAAAGGTTGTTTGCAGCAAGCATCAAAAATCTTGCTTCTGCTTGTGCCTCTGCTGATAGAGGGATATGGATAGCCATTTGGTCGCCGTCAAAGTCAGCGTTATAAGCTGTACAAACAAGTGGGTGAAGTTTTAGGGCTCTACCCTCAACCAAAACAGGCTCAAATGCTTGGATACCAAGTCTATGAAGTGTAGGAGCACGGTTTAGAAGAACTGGGTGATTTTTGATAACTATTTCTAGTGCGTCCCAAACCTCTGCCTTTGCTCTCTCAACTGCTTTTCTAGCAGCTTTGATATTTCCAGCAGCACCAGTTTCTACAAGTCTTTTCATAACAAAAGGTTTGAAAAGCTCTAGTGCCATTTCTTTTGGCACACCGCATTGATACATTTTTAGCTCTGGACCAACAACGATAACCGAACGTCCTGAATAGTCAACACGTTTGCCCAAAAGGTTTTGACGGAAACGTCCTTGTTTACCTTTTAGCATATCAGAAAGTGATTTTAGTGGTCTGTTGTTTGGACCTGTAACAGGTCTGCCACGTCTGCCGTTGTCGATTAGTGCGTCAACTGCTTCTTGTAACATTCTTTTTTCATTTCTGATAATGATATCAGGAGCACCAAGTTCTAAAAGTCTTTTTAGACGATTATTTCTGTTGATAACTCTTCTGTACAAATCATTAAGGTCAGATGTCGCAAAACGGCCACCGTCAAGTTGAACCATTGGGCGGATATCTGGTGGTATAACTGGAAGAGATTTTAGCACCATCCATTCTGGTTTGTTGCCAGAAAGTCTGAAAGCCTCAACAACTTCTAGTCTTTTAAGAAGTCTAATTCTTTTTTGACCAGTTGCAACTTCAAGTTCTTCTTTAAGCTCGACAGAAACTTTTTCAACATTAACTGTTGCCAAAAGTTTGTAGATAGACTCTGCACCCATGCCAGCTTCAAAATCGTCCTCGTATTTTTCTCTAAAATCTCTGTACTCTTTTTCAGAAAGAGTTTGCATTCTAGAAAGCTCTTTAACATTACCAGGATCAGTAACGATGTATAAAGCAAAATACAAAACTTTTTCTAAAACTCTTGGAGATAAGTCAAGGATTAATCCCATTCTTGATGGGATACCCTTGAAGTACCAAATGTGAGAAACAGGAGCAGCAAGTTCAATGTGTCCCATTCTCTCTCGGCGAACCTTTGCACGAGTAACTTCAACACCGCAACGGTCACAGATTTTGCCTTTATATCTAATTCTTTTGTACTTTCCGCAGTGGCATTCCCAGTCCTTTTGAGGTCCAAAAATCCTCTCGCAAAAAAGTCCTTCTGTTTCAGGTTTTAGGGTTCTATAGTTAATAGTTTCTGGCTTTGTAACTTCGCCGTAAGACCAGTCACGAATTTGTTCGGGAGAAGCCAGACCTATTTTAATTGATTCAAAAACATTAAATTCCATTTATTCGACCCCCTTAAATTATATTAAATCTTCTTCGTCGTCATCAAAAGAAACTAAATCGCTGAATAAATCATCGTCGTCGTCTTCTTCTGGCTCTTGGAAGTTATATTCGTCATTATCTTCGACATCTTTAACCATATAGTCATCAAGATTATCAGCGACAACTTCTTCTTCAAACTCAGAAACAGCAGGTGTGAAACCTAAGTTTTCGTCCTCTTCATAAGTTTGTTTTAAATCGATTTCGTCATTGTTTTTATCGAGAACTTTCATGTCAAGACCAAGTGCTTGTAGCTCTTTAATAAGAACTTTGAACGACTCAGGGATACCAGGTTTTGGCACGTTTTGACCCTTAACAATAGACTCATAAGTTTTAACACGACCAACAACGTCGTCGGATTTAACTGTTAGAATTTCTTGAAGAGTATATGCAGCACCATAAGCCTCAAGTGCCCAAACTTCCATCTCACCGAAACGTTGTCCACCAAATTGAGCTTTACCGCCAAGTGGTTGTTGTGTAACAAGTGAGTAAGGTCCTGTTGATCTAGCATGGATTTTGTCGTCAACCAAGTGGTGAAGTTTAAGGTAATACATATAACCAACTGTAACAGGGTTGTCGAAATATTCGCCAGTTCTACCGTCACGGAGCAAAAATTTTCCGTCTTCTCTCATGCCAGCCATTTTAAAGCATTCTCTGATGTCTTCTTCGTGAGCACCGTCAAAAACAGGTGTCATAATATTCCAGCCAAGTGCTCTTGCAGCCATACCTAAGTGAACCTCAAGAACCTGACCGATGTTCATACGAGATGGAACACCTAGTGGGTTTAGAACGATATCAAGTGGAGTACCATCTGGTAGGAATGGCATTTCTTCCATTGGTAAAATACGGGATACAACACCCTTGTTACCATGACGACCAGCCATTTTATCTCCAACAGAAATTTTTCTCTTTTGTGCAAGATAACATCTTACAACCATGTTAACGCCTGGGCTTAACTCGTCAGAACTGTTCTCACGCTTAAACACTTTAACATCAACAACAACACCACGCTCGCCGTTTGGTACTCTTAGTGATGTGTCACGAACTTCTCTAGCTTTTTCGCCAAAGATAGCTCTTAGTAGTCTTTCTTCAGCTGTTAGCTCTGTTTCACCTTTTGGTGTAACTTTACCAACCAAAATGTCACCAGCTCTAACCTCTGCACCAACTCTGATGATACCTCTATCATCAAGGTCACGAAGTAAATCCTCGTTAACATTTGGAATATCTCTTGTGATTTCTTCAGGTCCGAGTTTTGTATCACGAGCTTCCATTTCATACTCTTCAATATGGATAGAAGTGTAAACATCATCACGAACAATTTTTTCGTTTAGAAGAACAGCATCTTCATAGTTATAACCTTCCCAAGTCATAAAGCCGATTAGGGCGTTTTTGCCAAGGGCAATTTCACCATTTTTGATAGCTGGACCGTCAGCGATAACATCGTCAACCTCAAGTCTTTCACCAACAGAAACGATTGGAACTTGGTTAAAACAAGTGCTTTGGTTAGAACGGATAAATTTGATGATTTTGTAATCGTCAATATCACCATTGTCAGTTGTAACTCTAACTAAATTAGCACTAACACTTTTAACAACACCAGCTCTTTTTGCAAGCACACAAACACCAGAGTCAACACCAGCTTTGTATTCCATACCAGTACCAACGATTGGTGTGTCAGTTCTTAGTAGTGGAACAGCTTGCTTTTGCATGTTTGAACCCATCAAAGCACGGTTTGCGTCATCGTTTTCAAGGAATGGAATCATTGCAGTAGCAACAGAAACAACCATTCTTGGTGAAATATCCATGTAATCAACATCAGCAACAGAAACTTCACGGAACTCACCTCTGTGACGACCGATAACTTTTGCATTAACAAAAAATCCGTCTTCTGTTAGTGGTTCGTTAGCCTGTGCAACGATATATTCGTCTTCAACATCGCCAGTCATATAGTCAACTTCGCTTGTAACTTTGCCAGTAGCTTTATCAACTCTTCTAAATGGTGTTTCAATAAAACCATAGTGATTGATTTTTGCAAATGTTGCAAGGTAGGAGATAAGACCGATGTTTGGTCCCTCTGGAGTTTCGATAGGACACATACGACCATAGTGTGTATAGTGAACGTCACGAACCTCAAACGATGCTCTCTCACGAGAAAGACCACCAGGTCCTAGGGCAGAAAGACGTCTTTTGTGTGTCAATTCTGAAAGTGGGTTTGTTTGGTCCATGAACTGCGAAAGTGGGGAAGAACCAAAGAACTCTTTGATTGCAGCAGTTACAGGACGAATATTGATAAGAGAGTTAACTGTTAGTTGTTTTTCTCTTTTTTCTTTTTTCTCTTTAATAGCTTCTGGGTCAACATCTATATTATTGATAACAATGCCAGCTGTTAACTCGTCCAAATCTTGAGCTTGAAGTGTCATTCTCTCACGAATAACTCTCTCAAGTCTTGAGAAACCAATTCTAAATTGGTTTTGCAAAAGTTCGCCAACAGATCTAATACGACGATTGCCTAAGTGGTCGATATCGTCTTTTTGACCTAAACCAACTGCTAAACAGTTCATAAAGTTGATTGTTGCAAAAATATCGTCTATAATAATATAGTTAGGGATAAGGTCTGGGCGTCTTTTTTCTAGTTCTTTTTTAAGAGTAGCCTCATCTAAATTTTCGTTAAGAATTTCATCAAGAATAGAGAAACGAACTCTCTCGTTAATGCCACATTCTTTGTCAGCGTCAAAAGAAACATATTTTTGTATGTCAACCATTCCGTTAGAAATAATTTTTGTTTCTTTTCCTAAAACGTCAACAAAAGCAACGCTGATACCTGCATTATCAACAGCTTCTGCAAGTTCTCTAGAAATCATGTCGCCAGGCATAGCCATAATCTCGCCTGTTCTTGGATTTACAAGACTTTGTGTGACAGTTTGTCCTTGAAGTCTTTCTGAAAGTCCAAGTTTTTTGTTGTATTTATATCTACCAACTCTTGACATATCATAGCGTCTTTCATCAAAGAACAAAGAGTTGATATGAGATTGAGCATTTTCGATTGTTGGAGGCTCACTTGGGCGAAGTTTTTTATAAACTTCACAAAGACCCTCTTCAGTATTTTTAGCAAGGTCTTTTTCAATAGTTGCCAAAATTCTGTCGTCCTCACCGAAATAGTCAAGAATTTGAGCATCTGTGCCAAGGCCAAGTGCTCTGATAAAAGTTGTGATTGGAATTTTACGGTTTTTATCTATACGAACATAAAAAACATCGTTGATGTCATTTTCATATTCAAGCCACGCACCACGGTTAGGAATAACAGTTGAAGAAAAAAGCTCTTTACCTGTTTTGTCATACTCCATTTTGTAGTATACGCCTGGGGATCTAACAAGTTGAGAAACAATAACACGCTCAGCACCATTGATAACAAAAGTACCACTAGCTGTCATTCTTGGGAAATCGCCCATATAAATTTCTGACTCTTTAAAAAAGCCAGTTTCTTTGTTATAAAGTCTTGCTTTTACTCTAAGTGCAGAAGCATAAGTTGCGTCACGCTCTTTACATTCTGTAACGCTATAATTTGTTTTTTCTTCTAGTTTGTGATCGACAAAATCAAGCACAAATTTTCCGTTAAAATCAGTTATTCCAGAAACATCTTTAAAAACTTCTTTAAGACCTTCTTTAACAAACCAATCATAAGAATCTTTTTGTACTTCGATTAGGTTTGGCATATCGAGAACTTCATCAATTTTACCAAAACTCATTCTTGTGTGTTTACCACGTTTTACCGGTTTTACATTTACCATGCAGTTATCACTCCGTTCATTATAAATCTTGTCCTTGCGACAACTTTTCTTCACAATAACCATAAGAACTGTCGTCCGCCATTTACTGGTAGAAAATATTGACAAATATCATGAGCTAATCTTTAAGAGAAATCTCTAAAAAACTATTGATATTTTGTCTTTAATCTGTTACAATATATGTAGAAAATTTATATAATTATCTACAATAGTGCAGTATATAATTATATAACAAAAAGCACCATTTGTCAACAGTGTTTTTTATTTTATGCAGTGAATTATGTAAACATTTTGTTAACAAGTCACTGCGTTTTTTTTATATAAAAACTGCAAAAAAAGGAGAGAGATTGTAATTGAAAAAAGAAATTATAAATTTAGAAACAGAGATGCTCTGCACAGGTGAGATTGTCGCAAATAAATGCGAGGATGGATATATTTTAAAAGTAGGAAAAAAAGGCGGTCGCATAAAATTTTTGGGCGAAAAGGGAAAACTTGGCGGAATAAATTGGACTAGCGACAAAAATCTTGTCATTCCTCTTAGAAACGACACATACCACTCGTTCTATTTTGGATTTTATCTTTACGCACAGGACGGCAGTTTTGTTTTGGCAGATTTTGGAACATTGCCATTTATGGACGTTGAGGTTGCGTTTCCGCTTACTTTTCTAAACCTAGAAACTGTTTTTATGCCACGCACAGCGGGCAGACTCAAAAATATGATGCACGGAACAGCTATGAAAGCCGAAGATGTTGTAGCTGTTGAACTATATGTTCCAGAGTCTAGCACAGAATGTGAGATACACTATAAAATGCCGTATTTAAGCGACGAAATGCCTGATTACGACATGAATTTAGAAGCACAAGTTGACGAGTTTGGGCAATGGAAGAAAAAAGAATGGGCAGGAAAAACTCATTCTTTAGACGAGTTAAAAGAAAATTTAACAAAGGCTTTAGAAGAAGAATTGCCTACATACAAAATAAAAAGAAGCAAGTTCGGTGGCGAGTTAGACAGGCAAGTAAACGGAACCGGATTTTTTAGAATACACGAAGAAAACGGAAGATATTGGCTGTGTGACCCAGAGGGTTATTTGATGTTTTCTTGCGGTGTAGACTGCATTATTCCACGCCAAGAAACAAGAGTAGATGGCAGTTTGGGGAAATTGTACGAGAACTTGCCAAAAAACAAAGATGTATACAGTGATTCATGGGTAAATGGACTTTTCTCGCACTTAACAAATAATTTGATAAAAGTTTTTGGTGAAAACTGGTACTCTGCTTGGAAAACTATCACAGCAAAAAGATTGCGTTCTTGGGGCTTTAATTCCATAGCAAACTGGGCAGATGTGGATTTTGAAGAGGAGTCAAAAATTTCTTTTGTTCTCCAAGGCGACTTTCCAAAAACCGAAAAAACGCTTTTTCGCTCAATGCCAGATGTCTTTTCAAAAGAGTACAAAGCTAATGCAAAAACTTGTGCTCAATATTTAAACAGGCACAAAGATAACCCATATATGATAGGTTATTTTATGAGAAACGAGCCAGACTGGGCTTTTGGCGAATATAATATTGCAAGTATTATGCTTGAAAAAGACGAAAATTTTGCAACTAAAGAAGTTCTAATTCGTGATATGTACAGAAAATATGTCAGTATAGAAAATTTTAACAATGCTTGGAATTTATCTTTAAAAGATTTTGACGAACTCAAAAAACCTATCGAAAAAGCTCATCAACTTTCTGAAAAATCCGAAAGTGACCTAAAAGATTTTACAAGAAAAATCATTCGTGAATATGTCCGTATTCCAGCAGAAGCATATCGACAAGTTGACCCAAACCACTTAAATCTCGGACTCCGTTGGGGTTGGCTTTCAACTGATGACTTGGTCGAGGCTTGTGAGTACTGCGATGTTTTTTCTATGAACTGCTACAAAGAGTGCCCAGACAAAGAGCACTTTGACAGAATACACAAAATGACAGGAATGCCAATTATGCTGGGCGAGTTCCAAGTTGGTTCGCTAGATGTTGGCATGATGGCTAACGGAATGTACGGAGTTAGCTCGCAAGCCGAACGAGGAAATTTTTTCAGATATTATGTCGAAAAAACTGCCGAACTACCTTATATGCTAGGTGCTCATTATTTTCAGTGGAATGACCAAGCTGTACTTGGACGATTTGACGGCGAAAACCTAAATATTGGATTGGTTGATGTTTGTAATAAGCCTTATGACGATTTTGTAGATGGCATCAAAATCACAAACGAAAACTTGGCAAAAATTCACGCAGGTGAAATGACTGCAACAGAACAAAGAAGTGATTTAGTCCCAAAAGAGGGTTTTTAAAAAAAGAAAGCTACGCAAAAGAAAACAGGAAACTTTTCTATCTGAAAAAGTTTCCTGTTTTGCTAAAAGCGTTAGCTTTTTTATTTTTTAATGTTTCCTCTGCTTTGTGGTTTTGCCATATCAAATCTTCTGATATAGTTCCATGGGCCATTGACAAGTTCAAGTCCCCATGTTAAACCGCCAAGCGGATTTTTTAAATCTTCTTCTGTTGCTGGGTATAGTCCTGCTGCGTGAGGAGCAAATTCCCATCTGCAAACTGTTGACATTATGTCAAAGTTCTCGCCGTCTTCTGCAAATTGAATTGTGTTTTTCTCCATTCCGTCAGAAGTGATAAGTCCAGCGATACCACCGTTATAGTGCCAAACGCAAATCTCGTGACCGCTGTTAGAAATTGGATTATATTCACTTTTTAAATAAGGGCCTTCTGGTTTTTCTGCAATTGCAACGCCCCATTTTGTATCACGTCCACCCATAAAAACACTCTCGCCAATTGTTTCGCCCTTGTAGTAAAGGTAGAATTTATTTTTGAAGTACATTAAGCATGGGTCGTGAACTTGGTAGCTGTCAAATTCACCTTTTGTTTTTGCGTTGCGGTTTGTTCTGTCATTCTCGTCTTCCCACTCACCTGTGTTAGATGTGTGAAGAATAGGAGCGTCTAGTTTTACAAAAGGGCCATTTGGATTTTCAGCAATAGCCATACCAACTGTGTTTTTGTATTTGACAGTATCGTGGAAAGCATCACATTGATATGTTAGGTAATATTTTCCGTCGTGGTCTAAAACTTCTGGAGTGAATACACTTCTTTCGTCATAAGCACCAACGCCACCTCTTTCAACTGCTATGCCGATTTCTTTCCAGTCATAGCCGTCTTCACTTGTTGCATACCACAATTCAGCCAAATCCCAAGGTGTGTCTTTGACTCTGCCAGTTTTTGGGTCGATATATTCTTTAGCTTTTCCAGCACTTCTTGTGTAATAAACGTAATATTTGCCCTCAAATAAAACAATACGGCTAGGGTCTCTTCTAACAATACCCTCTTCATAAGCCAAGTCGCCTGTAAGCTCTGTAAACCTAAAACTTGTGAACCATGTATCGTCTTTTTCGTAATAACCTCTGTCGATTGCTCTTTGAGTCGCTTTACTAATTTTTGTACCCATGATAATCTCCTTTCGTTTTGTAAGTATTTAAATTTTATGTAGGGAAGGGGCTTGCTCCTTCCGTAATTTAACGAAAAACTGCGGTGGGAGCAAGCCCCCACCCCATACGTGGGAACTTAGTGAAAAGGTAATAGTGAAGAGTGAAAAAGTAATGTGAAATCCTCACGGATTTTTTGATTAAAGTTTTGTATAGTATAATTTATTTAGAAAATATAGTTTGTAAAACAATATATAATTAAGAAATCGCAAGATTTCCGCTATACCTCTTCACTCTTCACTTTTACTTATTACTTAAGTTACCGACTATGAGCCCCCACCCTACGTTGAAAACCCCAATAAAAAGCAC